>CAOJZE010000067.1 GCA_948466095.1 uncultured Clostridium sp. | reverse complement strand
ATGGCAAATATCATTGAAAAAGTCCAAAAGCCAACCTTAGTTTTAGCACATAATAAGACACTAGCAGGACAATTATATTCCGAATTCAAAGAGTTTTTTCCAGAAAATAACGTTGAGTATTTTGTGTCTTATTATGATTAACACCAAGAATGGCTTTATTTAGCCACTTTTAGCCCCTTTTAGTTTTATTTAGTTTAGTAAAAAATGACTAAATAAGCCTAAAAAAACTAAATAAAACTAAACAAACAAAAAAAGTTTGTGACCTAATTCGTGTAAAATTCGTGTAAGGAAAAAACCAATATTTTAGAGGTAAACAATAAATAAAATTAAAAATATAAAAAGAAAGGTTTAATTTATGAAACATGAAAAAGTTATAAATCAGCTAATAGAAACTGAATACAATAAAAATGAAAATACAGAAGTATTAGATTGTACTAATGAAATGGAAGAAGTTATAAAAGAATTATTATCAGAATAAGAAATATTAATATTTAAGATATGAACTATTGTAATAGTTCTTTTTTTGTATAAAGAAACAAATTAAGGAAACTAAAAAAACCAAAAATTAAGAATAGTTATAAATTAAAGATAGCAGATAAACGACTTGTAGGAATACAATTCGTTTTTTTCTTTTAGGAAAGGAGAGAATACAAATGTCAAAGTCAAAAGTAATTGCTATTGCTAACCAAAAACGGTGGAGTAGGAAAAACAACAACAGCATTGAATTTAGGAGTGGGATTAGCAAGAAGTGGAAAAAGAGTATTACTTGTAGACGCAGATCCACAACGGCGACCTAACAACTTGTCTAGGTTATAAAAATCAAGATGACTTAGAAAAGACAATAGGAAGTGTGCTAGATAAAGTAATAAAAGATATTCCATTAGAAAAAGATGAAGCAATATTACATGTAAATAGCGAAGGTGTTGATTTAATACCCTCTAATAGTGATTTGGAAACAATAGATGTAGGGCTTGTTAATATTATGTGCAGAGAATATATTTTGAAGAATTATATTGATGAAATAAAAAATCAGTATGACTATATCATTATAGATTGCAGACCATCTTTAAGTATGATAACACTTAATGCATTAGCTTGTAGCGATAGTGTAATAATACCTGTTCAAGCACATTATTTGTCATCTAAACGGAATGACACAGTTAATTCAAACGATAAATAAAGTACGAAAACGAATAAATCTTGAGCTAAAAATAGATGGGGTTTTAATTACTCTTGCAGATATGCAAACAAAAGTAGGAAAGACAACGTTGCAAACATTACAAAACAATTATGGTAGCAAAATAAAAATTTATGATACTATTATTCCACAGGGGGTAAAAGCAGTCGAAGGAACAATGGCAGGACAAAGTTTATTCACATATGACAAAAACAGTAAGCCAGCCATTGCTTATGATAATTTTTGTAAGGAGGTATTGAAAAATGAAAAGCAAAGAACTAGAAATGAACTTGCCTACACTAGATGATTTATTCGAGCCTGTGCAACGGTAAAGACATTTTGAATATTGAGAAAGCTATTCCAATACCAATAGAAAAATTATTTGATTTTCCAAATCACCCATTCAAAGTGAATGATGATAAAGAAATGGAAAATATGGTCGAAACTGTAAAAGCAGGTGGAATAATAATGCCGTTAATAGTAAGACAAAAAGCCGATGGGAATTATGAAATTATTTCTGGACACAGGAGAAAAATGGCAAGCCAGAAAGCAGGATTGAAAGAAGTTCCTTGTATAATAAGGAATTTTAATGATGACGAGGCAATAATAAAAATGGTAGACAGTAATATGCAAAGAACAAAGATATTACCAAGCGAGAAAGCATTTGCATATAAAATGAAATTAGAAGCAGAAAAACATCAAGGGCAAAGAAAAGATTTAACTTCTGACCAAATCGGACAGAAGTTAGAAAGTAAAACAACAAGAGAAAAAGTTGCAGAAGAACTTGGAGAAAGTGCGACAAATATTCAAAGATATATTCGACTAACTGAACTAATACCAGAGTTACTGAAATTAGTTGATGAAGAAAGAGTTGCATTTAGTCCAGCTGTTGACTTGTCATATCTAACAGAAGATGAACAATATGTAATACTTAACATATATGATTATGATGATAAAACACCTAATGTATCACAAGCTAGACATTTGAAATTATTAAGTCAAGAGGGAAAATTAACAGCAGATAAAATTGAGGAAATTATGGGAGAACAAAAACCAAATCAAGTTGAAAAAATAAAAATCAATGCAGAAAAGATACAAAGTTTACTCCCTAGAGAAGTAACAACAGAAAGACAAACCGAAGAATTTATTATAAAATGCATAAAAGAACATAATCAGAGGGAGAAAAGAAAAATGGAAATGACACGTTAGAATCATGTCAGAGAGTATTTTTTTAATTTCCCCCTTACAAACCCCCTTTATACTAGCTATACTAACTGAAAAAAGATATTAATAAATATATAAATTAGTCAAAAAAATAAAATTTATACCTTTGTATCATTTCGCCAAATATCCTAAAATAAAGCTAGAAAAGGAGGAATGATATATGAAAAAGATTATTGCAATTTTTATGATGTTTTTAATATCTAGTTATAGTTATTATGGATATACAGATGAAAAAGGAGAAAAAGTAACAATTACTGAAAATTTGAAACAAGAAGAAAACATAGTACAAGATGAAAAAGCTTTAGAAGAAATAGCAGAGGAAATACCTACTCAAGAAGAAAATCAAGAAAAACAAGAAATTGAAAAGCAACAAGAAGAAAAACAAAAAATAACGCAAGAAATACAAAAAGAACAAGAAATTGAAAAAGATAATAATCAAATGCAAGAAACAAAAGTAAGTGAGACTGCTAAATCAAATAGTGATTCTAATAGTGGAAAATCTAATATGATACCTAAAACAGAAACAGCTAAAACAACAACAGAAAAAACAAATACAACGATAGTAAATAGTAAAAGTGAAACAAAAGCAAAAAATGAAACTATAACAACTACAACACAAACAAAAGTAAAAGAAACAAAGTATTTAAGAAATGACAAAATGATACAAAGAATAAAACAAGTTATTCAGAATAATGAAACAGAAGATATGAAAAGATATGGTTATAATATAGTTGTAGATAGTTCAATAAAAAGTCAAACAAATCAATTTACTTTTACTGAAAATAGAGTAAAAAGTAATATTAGATATTCTTTTGGAACAATTAGAATTTATGCAGAAGATTATTATTGCAATGGAGAATTGATAATGACAGAATGTTATATTTTATAATAAAAAACGGAAAAGGACACTAAGTGTCTTTTTTTTATACCTAAAATTAAGGAGGATTTAAGAATGAAAGTTAAAATGAAAAAAAGTGTAGCTTTAATTATGCTATTATTAACAATATTTTCAGTATTTTCAAATATAGTATTTGCTCAAACAGAAATTTCGTCAGCATTTTTACAGAATAAAGGAGATTGTGGACAACATCTACAATTCTGGGACACCAAACAAAATGCATGGTCATATATAATTACAACTTTTGTAGCTTATACCGAAGGAGGAGTTGAATATCCTGCGTATTGCTTAGATAGAGATTTGCATGGTGTGGGAACAGCAGGAGACTATTCAGTAAGCATTGAAAACGTTTTAGATGATGTAAGAGTATGGAGAACAATTATAAATGGCTATCCATATCAAACACCTCAATCAATGGGATTAGAAAATAAATTTGACGCTTTTGTGGCAACAAAGCAAGCTGTTTATTCTGTAATATATGGAACAGATGTAAATAGCTACTATAACGGAGGGGATACAAGAGGTATGGCAATAAAAAATGCAATAGCTAGATTAGTTGATATTGGTAGAAATGGAACGCAAAATCCCAATAATACAGATGTAGAAGCAAAAAAAGTTGGAGGATTTTATGAAGATGGAGATTATTATTCTCAAAATTATGCAGTAAATGCACCAGTTGAAATGTCAAAATATACAATAATTAATGCTGTTAATCTTCCAACAGGAAGCAAAATTACAGATTTATCTAATAATGAAAAAACTATTTTTAATGGTAATGAAAATTTCAAAGTTAGAATACCAAAATCACAATTATCAAGCGATGTAAATGTAACAATATCACTAAAAGCAAAATGTAAGAAGTATCCAATTTTTTATCGGAAAAACAGCAATTGCTGGGACACAAGATTATGCAGTTACATATGATCCATATGGTGATGTGGCAGGAAGAACAAACTTAAATGTATCAACAAATACAGGAAAAATCCAAATAAAGAAAATAGATAGCGAGACTCTAAAATCAATAGAAGGTGTAACATTTGGTTTATATGGAAAAGATGGAAAGGAAGTCGCAAAAACTGTAACTAATAAGGAAGGAATTGCAACATTTCAAGGGGTATATCAAGGTTCTTATAAACTAAAAGAATTATCAACTAATAAGAATTACATATTAAATGATACACAGTTTAATGTAGATGTATTTTACAATAAGACAACGACATTAGAAATAGAAAATGAACACAAAAAAGGTAATATTAAAATCTATAAAGTCGACAAGGATAATAATAAGATAAGACTTGGAAATGTAAGTTTTGATTTATATAGTAAAGAATTTAAAAAAGTGTTAGGAACTTATGCTACTAATGTAGACGGCGAAATTTTAATCGAAAATATTAGGATAGGAGATTATGTATTAATCGAGAAAAATACACGGTAAATGGTATGACTTAGCAAAAGATACAGAAGTAGTAGTGGAATGGAACAAAACAACAGATACAGTTATTGAAAATGAACTAAAAAAAGGTAGAGTTAAGGTAATAAAAATAGATAGTGAAGACAAAGAAAAAAGAATTGCAGGAGTGGAATTTGAAGTCCTTGACAAAAATCAAAATGTTTTAGAAACAATAAAAACAAATGAAAAGGGAGAAGCATATACTTCAAGATATGCGATAAGAGATTATGAAAAATTATATCTTCATGAAATAAAAACAAATGAGTATTACAAACTGAATAATGAACAAATAGAAGTTGAATTGAAAGCAAATCAAATAACAACAGCAGAAATTAAAAATGAGAAAAAGAAAGGTAAGATTGAAATAATTAAAGTTGATAAGGATAATAATCAAATAAAAATTCCTAATGTAACATTTGAAATTTATGATGAAAAAAACAATCTAGTAGATACCATTAAAACGTCAAAAGATGGTATAGCTATTTCAAAATTATTACCAATTGACCAAAAATATACAGTAAAAGAAACTATTACAGGAGGATTTTATGTATTAAATAATGAAAGTAAACAAGTAGAATTGCAAGAAGATAAAACAACTTCTATTATTTTTGAAAATGAAAAAAAGAAGGGACAAATTCAAGTTGTTAAAACAGATGGAGAAACAGAAACAGCAATTGAAGGAGTGACTTTTATAATTGAGGATTCAAAAGGAAATATTGTTGATAGAATTACAACAGATACAGAAGGAAAAGCTACATCAAAAAAATTAGCTATTGATGAACAATATACAGTTTATGAAGAGAGTACAAAAAAAGGTTATGTATTATCTCAAGAGAAACAAGTTGTAGAATTAACAGAAAATGAAATTACTACAGTAAAATTTAATAATTATAAAGAAAAAGGTTCATTAAAAATAACAAAGGTATCCTCAGATGGAAATAATATTGTAGGAATTGAATTTAAAATTATAGGAACAAGTTTAACAGGAGAAAATATTGAAAAGATTTATAAAACAAATGAAAAGGGAGAAATTTTTATTGATGAGGTACTAACTGGTGAGTATTCAATTGAAGAATTATCAAATGAAGTAAATAGTAATTATATTATTCCAGAATCACAAACAGTAACAGTTGAAAATGAAAAAGTTACAGAAGTACAATTTTTTAACCAATTAATAGAAACACCTAAAACAGACGATGGAAGAAATATTGTTTTGGCAGTAATGGTTTCTGTCATTTCTTTATTAGGAATTATAGTATTATCTGTTAAAAAATTAAAAAGAAAAATTTAATAAAAAATTTATAGCAAAATGGTGGCCACAAGTAGCCACCATTTTTGCAAAAAGGAGTAAAAAATGGCAAAGTATAATATAGCTCAAATACAAAAAATGATTGATAGACTAGCTGAAATAGGAATAAATACAGAAAAAGCAATGCTTGATATGAAGTTTGAAGATTTAGAGAAAATGCCTAACTATACAATAACAGATATAAAAACACTAATCAGTTTAAGAAAAGCAATAAGAAAAAATAAGAAGGCATTATTTCTATTTCTAGGCGAGGAAATAGAGTGATAAGTTTAAAAAGAAAAGGAGAAATGAACTTATATGAAATATATTTTAAGTTATAGTGGTGGCAAAGATAGTACAGCAATGTTAATAAAAATGCTTGAAGAAAATATACAAATTGATGAAATAATATTTAGCAAAATAAAAGCAACCTCTCAAATTGGAGCTGAATTACCAGAAATGTATCTATATATAGATAAAATTAATAGCTATATAAAAGAAAATTACAACAAAGAAATAACAATACTAGAACAAAGTAAGAGCTTTGAAGATTATTTTTATACAAGAAAAGTGAGAGGAAAAAACAAAAATAAGATCTATGGATTTCCATACACTATTTCTGCGTGGTGCAACGATAGATTAAAAATAAAAGTATTTAAAGAATACTTTAAAAGCATAAAAGAAGACTATATATGTTATATCGGAATAGCATATGACGAAAAAGTAAGATTAGCAAGATTAAAGAAAAATGAAAAATCAATGTTGGCTGAATGGAAAATGACTGAAAAAGATTGTTTAGAGTTCTTAAAACAAAGAAATCTTGAAAATCCACTATATAAAAAATTTAAGCGATTAGGATGTTGGTTTTGTCCAAAACAGAATCTAAATAGTTTACGAATTTTAAGAAAAGATTATCCTGAACTATGGTCTATACTCTTAAAATGGCAATTAGATAGTGAAGTAATGTTTAAAGCAGATTATAGTGTACAACAATTAGAAGAAAAATTTAAAGCAGAAGAAAATATTTTATAACTAGAAATTAAAAAATGAAAGGAGGGGAGAAATTGGAGAAAGAACTAACTAAAAAAGAAAAACAAATAACAGAATTATACTTTGAAACAGCATTAAATATAGGGAAAAATGCAGACAATTGGATTTCATTTTTAAAAAGAGCAAGTTATAATTATAAATATAGATTTGATGAACAAGTATTGATATATGCACAAAAGCCAAACGCAATAGCATGTGCAGAAACAACAATATGGAACAAAAAACTAAAGAGGTGGATTAATAAAGGCTCAAAAGGAATAGCTTTAATAACAGAGAAAGATGGAGAACTGGGGTTACGATTTGTTTTTGATGTATCAGATACTAATAGTGATGTTTACGGCAGAAAATTCAAACTATGGCAAGCAGAAGAAAAATATGCCAATGATATTATAGAAGCATTAGAAGATAAATTTGGAACAATGGAAGATAAAAGTAGTTTGCCACTTGCAATAATATCTACAGTATATAATCGTGTAGTAGATAATATGCAGGACTATTTAGAAGACTTAAAAACTGTAACAATTAATAGTGAATTAGAGAAATTAAAGAAAGAACAATTAGAAAAGACGTTTTTGGAAATGTTGATATATAGTACAATAGGTTTAACAATGTCAAGATGTGGGTTAGATGTAAATGAGTATATTCAAAAGGATTGTTTTTCTGGAATAGAAAAATTTAATACATTTGAAACAATGTCTATACTTGGAACAGCAACTAGGGATTTTTCAAAAGAAATACTACTAGAAATTTCAAAGACAGTAATAAATGTGCAAAAAGAAGAAAAAAAGAAAAATTACACAATTGAGAGAATAAAACAGAGTATTTATAATAAAGAAAATGAGAAGGGAAGTGTTGAGAATGAATCTAACTTACACACAAAAAGGGAATTATCTAATACCAGACTTAACAATAGAGAAAACAAACAAGAAAGCAAATCTAGGCAAGTTCGCCAAAATGAGATTGAAGTACCTAAAAGAGAACAAGAGGGGAACTTACACAATGCTAGTAGCGAGCAACAAACTAACAGACCACTTGATAGCAATAGAGAAAACAGTAATAGACAGAATAGCACAGGAAGTAGAGAAGATGAAGAAACAAGAGAATATAACAGAGGAAATGAAAGCAACAAATCAAATGGAATGGGTGGGCAGAATGAACAATATTCAAGCAACAGCAGAGCAGATAGTAATGAGAGAGATAATCTACAATTAGAAAAAGAACAAACAGAAGAAGTAGTTAATACTTCTTTTTTTAGTGAAGAAACAATAAGAAGTATTTTAAAAAATGCACCAAATGTGATAAAAAACAAAAGAGAATTTACAGACTTTATATATGATAACCACGAAGATAAAGAAAAATGTAAAACATACATTAAAGAAATTTTAGGAACTGCTTACACAGAATTTGAAATTGATAGTAAAAGAATAGGTTACAAAGTAAATGATGATAACTTAAATTTATGGACAGGCAATTACCTTAATAGAATAGATGAATGTTTTAAAAATTGGGACTTAATAACAGATTATTGTATTTCAAATATAGTTCATTATTATACACCTCAATATAACAAAGATACTTATACTTTTATGGTAGGCGATACGATATTTATAGGATTACAAGAATTTACTATTTTGAATTTAGATAATGGAACAATGACAATGTATGATAATCAATTTCCATTAGAGCAAACAACAGTAGTTATAAAAGATATACTAGAAAAAGTTGCTGAAAATCCTATGAATGATTATCTAAAAGATAGAGAAGTACCAGAAACAGAAGAAAAAGTAAAAAGTGCTTTCAATAAGTGGCTAGATACATTTGTTGAAGAAAAAGGAATTGATTTAGAGCAAGTTATTGAAATAAAAACAGAAACTAATACTCATTATTTTGAAATTGGAAATATTGTTGATAATATAAAGGCTACTACACCAGAGGAACAAGCAGGAATAAAAGATATGATAGTCAAAATAGACTTTCATAATGGAGAGGTAGTAGACTATTTTAGACATTTAGCACAAGCATTAGCAGAAAACTATGAGAAACAACAGGAACAACCCAAAGAAGTACTACCAGAAGAACAAAAAGAAGAAACGAAAGAACAGAAACTAATAGCAGAAAAGATAATTAAGAAGAACAGAAATATTGAATATTTTGACTTACACCCAGAAATACCTGCTGAAGAAAGAAACAATTTCAAGATTACAGACGATAATTTAGGCGTAGGAACAGCAAAAGAAAAATATAGAAATAATGTAGAGGCTATAAAAGTATTAAAATTATGCGAAGAACAAAACAGATATGCAACACCAGAAGAACAAGTAACACTTTCAAAATATGTTGGATGGGGTGGTTTGAAATCAGCATTTGAAGATAAAAATGATAATTGGGCAAACGAGTATGCAGAATTAAAAGAATTACTTACTGAAGATGAATACAAAGACGCAAGAGCTTCAAGTGTAACAGCATATTATACACCACCAGTAGTTATAAGAAACATTTATAAAGCATTGCAAAATATGGGACTAAAACAAGCAAATATATTAGAGCCTAGTTGTCGGAGTAGGTAATTTTTTAGGAATGTTACCAGAAGAATTAAATGACAGTTGTAAAATGTATGGAGTAGAAGTAGATAGTATTTCTGGGAGAATAGCACAACAATTATATCAAAAGTCTACTATTGCAATACAACCTTTTGAAAAAACAAATATGCCAGACAACTTTTTTGATGTTGCAATAGGAAATGTGCCATTTGATAATAAAATAAAACCTAATGATAGAAGATACAACAAAAATAAATTTGTGTTGCACGATTACTTTTTTGCAAAGACAATAGACAAAGTTCGCCCACGGAGGAATAATAGCACTTGTTACAAGTAAAGGAACAATGGACAAAGAAAATAGTAGTGTTAGAAAATATATATCACAAAGAGCAGAACTTATTGGAGCAATAAGGCTACCAGACAATACTTTCAAAAGTAATGCAGGAACAGAAGTAACATCAGACATTATATTCTTAAAGAAAAGAGATAAAA
>CAOJZE010000066.1 GCA_948466095.1 uncultured Clostridium sp. | reverse complement strand
ACCCAGTTTCAAATTAAAAGGCTTTACGAAATGTGTTTCTTCCTTTTTTTCTTCTTGTTTGTCTGTGTTGTTTTTGTCCTCTTCATCCTCTATTGCCTCATCTTTTTCGTCATCTTTGTCAGAATTTGTCATGGTATTTTCTATTAAATTAGAACTTTTTCCTCCTACGAAATCTTCTATTAATTCATATAATTTTGATTTTTGTAGATTTGTCATTAATTTTTCTTGGTCAGATTCTGTTAATTCCTCTGATTTTACAGCATTGTTAACATCTATCTTGTCAATGTCTTCATTGAATTTTTGACTATATTCTATGTTTAAATTTAATTTTCCAAAGTCTTCTACCTCAATTGTGAATTGAATGTTTCCTTCTTGTTTATTTTTCTCCTCTACTTTTACGTTTCCTTTACAAACTGTTTTATTTTTGTCTAAAATTTCAAAGTCATAGGTTTCTTTTCCTGTTTTGGTAAATGCCATTGTGATTGTCTCATCGGTTTCTTCTGTATAAACTGTAACTGTAAATTTTTCTACGTTTTGCATAAATCCACTGGTATAAATAGTTACTTCCATTATAGATTTATCATCTTCATCCAATTCGTCCATTAATTCTTCTAAATTTTTTAATGATTCTGTCATTTCGTCTTTGTCTTCAAAACAGTTAATAAAGTCTTCATTTTCTCTCAAGTTTTTAAATACTTTTGTCAATTCCTCTTTTACTTGTTTCTCATTCATTTTGATTGTATTTTTAGTGGTAGCTACTTTTTTACCAGCAATGGTAATATCTTCTTTTTCAGCTGTACAGTATTCTTTTTTGATAACGTCTGTTAGTTCTTTCTTTAAAATGCTCATTGCTTTTTGTAAAGATTGTTTTTGCTCGCTTCCCATTTTTTGTTTTTCTAAAATTTCCTTAAAATAAGTATAGAATTCCTCGTCCATATCTTCTATTTCAATATACTTATCTAAGAAACTTTTTAATTTCATATAGGTTTTTTCTTCTTGTACGTTTGAATACATTTGAATATCTACTAAATCCTCTTTGTCATAATTTGCTTTCAAATCCATTACAAATTGTTGATTTTCATTATCGGTTTGTACATTCATTCCTATGTTAATTTTGTTGATTAAATCTGTTATTTTTTTGTCGATTTTGTCAGTCTCTATATCTGCATCTAATTTAAAAGATGCCTTTGATGTCTTATAATTCATGTTGTTCATTTCATTGGTATAAGAATCAATTGTGCTTCCTATTAATCTTTTATATATTTCATCTGGTTTTGTGTAAATAGTAAAATAATAAGCAAGCCCTGCTACAATTGCCATAATTAATACAATAGCAAAGATTAATAGTCCTGTTTTCTTTTTTCCCTTCTTTTCTGGATTTGCCCCTCCTGAACTTATGTTAAAGTTGGCTGTTTGCCCTTTTGAGATTGGATTTTCATTTTGGTTTGGTTGATTTTCTTCTCCCATTTTTATTCCCCTTTCCTCTTTATATATTATTGATATATCATAATGTGTATTATTTTTCAATAGTTTTTATGAAAAATAATCTTTTCCTTGTAACTATTCAGACCTATTATTTTTGAAAATAAAAGTTTATGTATTTTTTATTCATAACTCCCAACTACGCACAGTCTGTAATTACATAACAGACTGTAAGCTTGTTGGTCAACCCGACTTGTTATTTCATGAAAAATACATAAACTTTTTTAATTTAAATGTAATGTTTCTATTTTACTACCTCTACATCAACCTTTAAACTCTCTCCATTAATATTCGTTTCTGTATAAGAATTTCTATCTTGATTGTAAATTACCTCAATAGCTAGTGTATCATGTTTAATCAATGCTTCGTTCTTTTGGATGATGTCTTCTAGTATAACATTTCCTGCTACATAAAGATAAATGTTATCTAATACTTCAAATCCTTTATCTTTTCTCATGTTTTGTACTTTAGATAGAATTTCTCTTACATAGCCTTCTTCTTTTAATTCTGGAGAAATGTGAGTATCTAATACGACACCAATTTCGCCTTCTCCACTAAAGGCAAAACCTTCTTTTCCTTGCATGGTAACAAGTAAATTTTCGGCATTTAAAGCAATTTGTATGTCATCAATTTCGATATATTCTACGCGACCATTTTTTACGGTATTGGCTAAGTCCATTTGATTTTTGTTAGCAATTTCTTGCTTGATTCTAGGAATTAGTTTACCATATTCTTTTCCGAATTACTGGTAAGTTTGGCTTAATTTCAAAATTTACATAGTTTGACATTTCTGCTCCTAAGTCAATTTCTTTTACATTTAATTCTTCTTTTACAATGTCTGCATAATATTCTGGTAAGGTATCGATAGAAATTAGCATTTTAGAAAGTGGTTGCCTATTTTTGATATTAGCAATGTTTCTTGCTCCACGTCCTAATTTTACGATTTTATAGGCTAAATCCATCTCTAGTTCTAGGTTTTTGTCAATTTCTGTTTCACTTACTGTTGGCCATAGGCATAGATGTACACTTTCTGGTGCTTTTGCCTCTAATCCTACCACTAGATTTTGATAGATTTCATCTGCCATAAATGGTACAAATGGTGCTACTACTTTTACTAATGTTGTTAATACACGATATAAAGTACAGTAAGCTCCGATTTTTTCGTCATTTAATTCTTGTGCCCAAAATCTTTCTCGATTTCTACGTACATACCAGTTAGAAAGTTCATCAGTAAAGGCTTCTATTTGCAAGGCTGATGCTGTAATGTCATAATGTTCTAATTTATCATCTACCTCTTTTATCAAAGTATTTAATTTTGAAAGAATCCATTTGTCCATGATATTGGTTGGCTTAAAGTCTTGGTATTCCAATGGATTGAATTGGTCAATTTCGGCATATAGCACATAGAAAGAATATACATTCCATAAGGTACTTAGGAATCCTCTCTGAGTTTCTTGTACATTGTTTAATCCCAATCTAGTTGGAAGCCAAGGGGCACTTACAGTATAGAAATGCCATCTGGTTGCATCTGCTCCTACGATATCTAGTAATTCCATTGGGTCTACACCATTCCCTTTGGATTTTGACATTTTTTGTCCTTTTTCATCTAATACATGACCTAATACGATACAGTTTTCAAATGGGGTTCTGCCAAATAAAGCCGTTCCAATGGCTGTTAACGTATAAAACCATCCTCTCGTTTGGTCAACCGCTTCTGAAATAAATCCAGCTGGGAAATTGTTGTCAAACATTTCCTTGTTTTCAAATGGATAATGCCATTGGGCAAAAGGCATGGAACCAGAGTCAAACCAACAGTCGATTACCTCTTTGGCTCTGTGCATTTTATTACCACATTTTGGACATTTTAAAGCTACGTTGTCAATATATGGTTTGTGTAATTCGATATCTTCTGGTACGTCAATTCCTTTTTCTTTCAATTCTTCAATGGAACCAATGCACTCTTGATGACGGCAATTTTCGTCTTCACAAGTCCATACTGGTAACGGTGTTCCCCAGTATCTATCTCTTGAAATTCCCCAATCAATTACATTTTCTAAGAATTTTCCAAATCTACCAGTTCGAATGGTGTCTGGATACCAGTTTACCTTATTGTTGTTGGCAACTAATTCGTCTCTTAGTTTGCTCATCGCCACAAACCAACTCTCTTTTGGATAATAAAGAAGCGGTGTGTCACATCTCCAACAATGAGGGTAAGAGTGTAAATGCTTTTCTTTGCTGAATAATTTGTTTTCTTCTTTTAACCATTTGCAAATATCTTCGTTACAGTCTCTTACAAATCTTCCAGCCCATGGTTCTACCTCTTTTACAAATTTTCCTGTTTTATCTACTAGGTTAATGAAAGTAATGCCATTTTGTTTGGATACCAAACTGTCATCCTCTCCATATGCTGGTGCAATGTGAACAATTCCTGTACCATCATCTAAATTAACATAATCGCCATGAATCACTTCAAAGGCTTTTCCTTCTACTTCGCCAAAAGGCATTAGTCTTTCATATTTGGTACCAAGTAATTCTTCTCCTTTAAAGGTTTTCATGATTTCATAAGGGGTATCCTTTAAAACAGTCTCTAGTAAGTCTTTTGCTAAAATGTAGGTTTCGTATTGTGGTTCTTCCTCTGTTCCTATATTAGCTTTTACCTCTACATATTCATAAGATTTATTGACACAAAGTGCTAAGTTTGATGGTAAAGTCCATGGTGTTGTTGTCCAAGCCAAAATATATTTGTCTTCATTTACTACTTTGAATTTAGCAATACAAGTTAAATCTTTGACGTCTTTATACCCTTGTGCTACCTCGTGTGAAGATATAGCTGTTCCACATCTTGGGCAATATGGCATAACCTTGTGGCCTTCATATAAAAGTCCTTTTTCCCACATTTGTTTTAATGCCCACCAAACAGACTCAATATACTCATTATGATAAGTAACATATGGGTTTTCCATGTCTACCCAAAATCCTACTTTGTTTGTCATTTCTTCCCACATAGAAACATAGGTAAACACACTTTCCTTACATTCTTTGACAAACTTTTCTACGCCATATTCTTCAATCTGTTCTTTCCCTGAAATACCTAGTTTTTTCTCGATTTCAAGTTCTACTGGAAGACCATGCGTATCCCAACCAGCTTTACGAATTACTTTATAGCCTTTCATCACTTTATATCTTGGGATAATGTCTTTCATTACCCTTGTTTCAATATGCCCTACATGTGGCTTTCCGTTGGCTGTAGGTGGTCCATCATAAAAAGTAAAATGTCTTTTGCCTTCATTCAGGGCAAAGTTCTTTTTGATGATGTCTTTCTCCTTCCATGTTTTGGCTACTTCGTTTTCCATTCCTACAAAGCCATTTTTTAATTCTACTTTTTTGTACATCTTTCCTTTCCTCCTCTTCATGATTTTGGGGACGGAGGAAAAAATCATGATTTATTTTTTCTATTTTTCTAAGTTAATCGATATTATTTTGCAGTTTGAGATAGCTAGCTCTAGAAAATTCACCTCGTAGTTGTGAGACAAAAAATAATATTGATTAACTTAGAATATTTTATTTGATTCATGTCATGATTTTTTCCTCCGTCCCCAAAATCATGACTACCCTTCCTATTTGTTTACACTTTCAATTTCTTGTAATTCAAATCTGTATTTTTGTTTTACGTTCGGATATTTTTCATGGTCTACCTCTGATAAAAACATATCTAATGGTCTAACACATAAAGAACCATCTCCATATAAATGCCTATATACTACCATTTTTTCTTTGGTTTCACTATGATAGGCAATGTCTTCTACTAAATAGTAGTCTCCTTTGAAATGTCTGTAAATTCCTTTGATTTTTAGTTCTCTCATTTTTGTTCACCATCCTTTCTTTTTAAGTTATATTCTGGTTGAAAAAGATTTTCTTGCTTTTTCATATTATAAAAAGAACTCCTCATCCTAAATTTAATTAGGACGAAAAGTTCTTTACCTTCCGCGGTACCACCTATTTTAGCAAATTTATATGAAAATTATACAATCCACTCTCTTAATTTTCCTTTAACGCAGGTGATACGGCTAAACTTAATTTTTTTTATTTCAGTTTAACAACAAACTAAGGTGATAATAAATAACTTTTACTTACCAAAATCACAGCTTTCTTTGGCTCTCTTTAAGATATTGCATTATTTATCTTGTCCTTGTTATCGTTTTTTGTCTTTTCTATTGGTATTTATTATATCACATCTCCTGGCTTTTGCAATACTTTTTTCTTTATTTCTTACAAATTCCTCATCTATTATTCTCATTATTATTTCTTTCATTACTACATTTATTGTTCCATCTATTATTACTTTTCTTTACTATTTATACTGCTGTAAATTCACCCATGTCAAACTGTTCTTTCCATTCTTCTAGTTTATTGATTCTTGCATTATAAAAATCAAGTCTTCCTTGATGAGCACAAACTAACTTTTTAAATTCAGCATGCTCCATATCATTTACTTTTTGTGAAACAAAAACCTTTTCAAATTTGGCATCAAAATATTCTTTCATTTCGTTAAACTGATTACTAATACTTTTTTCCATCGTATCCAATATATCAATTAAGTCTAATCTGTCTTTCTTACGACCTTCCTCTAAAGCAATTAATCTTTTTTCATTTGCTTCCCATCTTTTGTTATTCTCTTCTCTAAACTCTCTTAGCTCAGTCAATATCACATTTGCCATCGCATCTTCCATACTATCACCACCTTTCTTTTTTTATTTAAATGTAAGATATGTTTTGATTAATCTGTAAACTTTTACCCATTTCATATCTTAGTCAATATTTAATCATAAGTTCCATATAATGTCAATAAAAAAGCAAAAAAATTTAAAATTTCTTGCTTTTATCTAATTATTGTTTTAAGTTTCATTTATTTTATATACGGTATATTCTGAATCATAGTTATATCCCAGTTTTTTAGCTAAACCTAATGAATCTAAATTAGCAGCATCCCAACTAGGATATAATCCTTTTTCTAAACATAGTAATATTAATTTTGATGCCATTGCAGTTCCTATTCCTTTATGCTTATATCCTTCTTTCACTCTTATATTAATTTCAATACCATCTTTATAAATAATATTTGAACTACATATTCCAACAATTTCATCTTGCTTGAAACAACAGACTCCTATTCCTTTATTCAAATAATCATCTGTTATTAACATTTGTTTTGGGTCTTCATTATCTGCTTTTATTAATTGATAGATTCTTTCATCAATCAATTTTATTTCATAGTTAGGATTCAAGATTTTACTAAATTTCTCTAAATCTTGTTTGTTAAATATATCTTTTTCCTTTTTCAAAGAATATCTTTTCGTTTTTTCAAAATGATTGTATGTACTTTCAATTATACTGCTCCACTCATGATTCGCAATTATTCTTTTTGCCGTCTTTGGAATTGTCTTTAATGCTTGTTTTGCTGATTTAGATTTGCTATCACCATCTATAAAGCAATATTGTCTAACCAATAAGTACGCAATTGTAGGATTATCTAAATTATCGATATATGCTTCTCCCATACATCCATCCAAGACCGATTTCCCCATATGAAATTTTATATCCTTAAATAAATGTTCTATCTTATACATTTGATTATTGCTTAATTTTATCATTGTTTTCTCCTTTTGAATCATTTATCCTATTTAGGCTATCCAACCAATCCACTATAATAAGCATGATACAACTTATTATAATAGCCATTTGGTCGATTCACTAGTTCTGCATGATTTCCCTCTTCGATAATTTCCCCCTGACTTAGCACAATAATTTTATCTACATTCACAATGGTAGACAATCGATGAGCAATAAAAATTGACGTTTTTTCCTTTGAAATTTTATCCACAGACTTTTGAACCAATTCTTCTGTTTTGGTATCAATATTAGCCGTTGCTTCATCTAGGATAAAAATAGAAGGATTATGAGCAAAAATTCTAGCAAAAGCCAATAACTGTTTCTGTCCAGAAGAATAAGAACTTCCTCTTTCGTTTGAAATTTCGTCAATCCCATTTGGTAAACTATTGACAAATTCTTCTGCTGAAGCCAATTCAATTGTCTTATGAATGTATTCATCTGAAAAACTTTTATTTAGCTGAATATTATCCTTGATACTTCTAGCAAAAACAAATGGGTCTTGCAAAATAACACCAATTTTTTCTCTTAAAGAACGCAAATTAATGTCTTTGATATTGATACCATCTAACAATATTTCACCTTTTTGTATTTCATAAAATCGATTGATTAAATTGGTAATCGTTGTTTTCCCTGAACCTGTTTTTCCAACAAAAGCAACACTTTGACCTGGTTCAATGGTAAAACTAATATTTTTTAATATCCAGTTTTCTCCTTCATAAGCAAACCAAACATTTTTAAACTCAATCTTACCTTCTACTTTTTCTAATACTTTTCCCTTTTCAAAATTTTCCAAATATTCTTTCTGTTCTAATATATCATAAATTTTATCAATCGAAACCATAGCTTCTTGAATGGTTTCAAAATTTTCTACCAATCGATTAATTGGGTCAAATATTTGCTTCATGTATGTAACAAATACATAAACTAAACCAACATCAATAGACATTCCTACCCAACGATTAATACATGCCCATACAATAATAGACACTCCTAAATTTTCTAAAACCGTCATAATACCTGGTAAAATAGCTGATGTAATACCAATTGGATTTCTCGTTTTCCAAAAATTATCACATAATTCTTGATATTCTTTTTGTTTTTCATATTGTCGATTAAATATTTTAATTAATTTCACACCATAAATAGATTCCGCTAAAAATACATTTACTTTTGTCTTGGCAATTTTCGCCATTTCTTTAATCTTTTTACTAATCTTTGTTACAACAACAGATGATACGATAACCAAAGGAAGCACAATAAAGGATAAAAGAGCTAATTGACAATTTAACGATAACATCATAATGACGAGAGCTACAATAATCAAAATATCTTTGATAAAAGTCGTAATAACATCTTTGAATAAAGCAGTAATATCTTCTACATCGCTTGTCATTCTAACAAAAAGCGTTCCAGCTGATGTTTTATCGTGAAATGGAATATTGGCATATTGTGCATATTGGTATAACTTGTTTCTAATCGAATAAATGACATTTTCTCCCATCATACTAGTAGCTGTCGTAACAATAAAATTTAAAATATTTCCTAATATCACAATTGCAACATAAATAGCCCCAATCATACCAATTGTCATAATCCCTTTTTGATATAAATTGGCACTTAAATAATCATCAATCACTATTTTAATTAAATATGGCTTTACCACTTCACCAATATTGATTAAAATAGCTAAAATCGATATGATTGCTATGGATTTCGCTTGTGGTCTCAACATTTTATATATTCTTTGTAGGGTTTTATTTTTCATCTGTTTTTCCTTTCTTAGATACTTTAGTAGGAATGGCAACTTTGGAACAGTCCCGAACTCGCCACCCCATTTGAATTCATCTGTCTATAAGAAACTAGGTTCTGCTTTAGTAGATTGTTGTTCATAAAATTCTTGATACATACCTTGTTTTTGTATTAATTCTTCATGTACTCCTTGTTCTACAATGGCTCCATTGTCTAATACAATAATCTTATCGCTTTGTTTCACATCTGATATTTTATTAGAAATGATGATACAAGTTTTTTCTTTGGTTAATTCTTTAATATTTTCTAACAAAGCTCCGGGATGTTCTATTATCTAGAGCTGAAAAGGTATCATCAAAAATAATAATGTTACTATTTTTCAAAAATGCTCTTGATATAACGACTCTTTGCTTTTGCCCTCCTGATAAATCAGAGCCTCTTTCTCCTACTTCTGTTTTAATTCCTTCTGGCATTTGTTTGATTTCATCATAAATAATAGCTTTTTTGGTACTGTCTTTGATTTCCTCTTCTTCATAATCTTCTTTAAATAAACTGATATTATCCTTCAAAGTAGATGAAAATAAGAAATTCTCTTGTGTGATGTAACAAACATTTTCTCTTAATGTTTCAACATTGATTTCATTAATATCTTTGCCATCTATCATAATTTTTCCATTTGGAATATTATATAACTTAGTAAGCAAATTCATTAAGGTTGTTTTTCCACTTCCAATCGTTCCTATAATTCCTAACGTTTCTCCCTTTTTGATTTCAATGTTGATATTTTCTAATGCATTATCCAGCATTTCTGGATAGTGGAAGGTCAAATTTTTAATGGCAATATTTCCTTCTAATTTTTGTTCTACTTTGGTTTTTTCTACTGTTATTTTTTCTTTCTCTAAGTGGAATACCGCATCTAATCTTTGATAAGAAATCTGTGCTCTTTTATAATACGAAATTAGACCTGGCATCCAAGCAACTGGATTGACAAATAATGCAATATAACCATTAAATGCTACTAGCTCTCCTACAGTAATGGTTCCTTCTAAAACTAAATGAGAACCATAAATAAAGGCAATGGCATAGCAAAATCCAAAACAAATATCCATACATGTGGTTATTAAATTAGAAAATACATCTACTGCATTATCACTTTGTCTCACTTTTCGATTTTTAAGAATAAAATTTTTTAATTGACTTCCTTCACAGGAATACGCCTTCGTAGTTCTAATACTATCTGTGCTTTCTTGTATGTATTCTGACATTTCAGTAAATCTTTGTTGTGCCTTTTTAAAATTGATTTCAACATATTTTTTGATTTTTATAACGATAAAAGATGTCAGGATGAT
>CAOJZE010000065.1 GCA_948466095.1 uncultured Clostridium sp. | reverse complement strand
TATACATAAGTAATAACGATAAATTATTAAAAGCAATGCCTGTAATAGCAACCAAGAAAAATCAAATAAATCAAGGCTATCCGATAACTTTATATGGAGAAAAAACTGAATTATCTCAAGAACTATTCAATAAATTTCCATTAAATTTAGATTGTGGAGAGACAAATATCATCTCAATGCAAAATAGAATATTGATGATGATTAGAGATAGAGGACATGCTTTAACAATAGATATAGATAATACGGAGAAAGAAAATGATATTTTAATTAAATATTTTATACCTAAACTGTGTAATATAGAAATGATAAAAAGGTTACCAGGAATAAATAAAATTAGTTCAGATAATGCAGTTGGAATGTTTGAAAGTGAAAGAAAAGACATATCCAAAAACATATTCAATTTTATAGAAAAAGTGCCTACGGATCTTGATATTCCATATTTTCATAGACCAATACAAGAAAGTACATATCTTTTTGGTGAAGAAGATGCCAAACAAATTGCTATGGAAAAAAGTGAGGAAGGAGTAAGAACAGGAAGAATACAAGAATTTGAAAAAGAGATAAAAAGAGATATAGATAAAGACAATAAAGAGGGCGATTTAAAAGAACCCAATCAAAAAAGAATAGGAGAAGAATATGATGGAGCAACAAAAGATTAACCATATTGCAAAAGAAGCAGTTTGTATTTTAACGTATTTCAATCCGAACTTTACAGATAAAATCCCACATTATGTTATAAATAAATTAGAGAAATTGGCTGAAAAATCTGCTAGAGTTCTTAAAATTGATAAAAATAAAACGTTAAAAGAACAAGATATTTTACCAGAAACTAAAGATTTAATAGCATTAATATATTATAGTTATATTGCAACAGAAGGTGAAAAAGAAGAAATACTACAAATTTGGAATGAAAATGAAATATTATATCAAGAGAAAATAAAGAAGAAGTACAATTTAGAAAATATTTTTAGAAAAGAAAAGAGTAAGAAAGAAAACAGTAAAGAAGAAAATAATAAGGCGATGGTAGAATATAAGAAAAGCACATTTCAAAAGATTTTTGATAAAATTAGAGAAATATTTAATATAAATAACTGATTTTAAATGACTATTAAAGGAAAAATAAAAAGGAGAAAAATCAACCATGAAAAAAGCAAAATTTGATATACAAGGAATGACATGTAGCAGTTGTTCCTCGCACGTAGAAAAAGCAGTCAGCAAGCTAGAAGGCATACAAAATGTCAATGTCAACCTATTATCCAACAACATGACTGTCAATTATGACGAAACAATCCTAGACGACAAAACAATCATACAAGCAGTCATCCATGCTGGTTATGGAGCAACCTGTGAAATGCCAAAACAACCCAAGAAAAAACAAGAAAAAGCAGACGATAAAACAGAACTTATTATAAACATGAAAAAAAGACTCATCATTTCAATTTGTTTTTTGGTGCCACTCATGTATATTGCCATGTATCATATGTTCCAACAATGGTCTGGAATACCAGTGCCACCCATGATAACTAAGGTATTTCATGGAGTGGAAAATGCCATCAATTTTGGACTAACACAATTTTTATTATTGCTTCCCATTTTATATGTCAATAGGAATTATTTTATCGTTGGGTTCAAAAGACTGTTCAAAGGAAGCCCTAACATGGACTCCTTGATAGCCATTGGTAGTGGAGCAGCAACCGTGTATGGAATTTTTGCCATTTATATGATTGGATATGGTTTGGGACATCACCAAATGGAATTAGTGGAAAGATATAGAATGGACCTTTATTTTGAATCTGCAGGAACCATTCTTACCTTAATAAGCTTAGGGAAATATTTAGAAACAAAATCAAAAAGAAAAACAAGTGATGCCATTCGTAAATTAATGGATTTAGCACCCAAAACGGCAATCGTTATCAGAGAAAATAAAGAAATCGAAATAGATTTAGAAGAAATTGTAGTAGGGGATATAATAGTCATTCGACCAGGTGGAAGTATTCCAGTAGATGGCATTGTAATAGAAGGAACCTCATCAGTTGACCAATCCAGTATAACTGGAGAAAGCATACCAGTAGAAAAAACAAAAGGAGATACCGTGGTTTCTGGAACCATTAATAAAACTGGATATTTCAAAATGAAAGCTATGAAAGTAGGAGACAATACCACACTTTCACAAATTATAAAATTGGTAGAAGAAGCTAGTAATTCCAAAGCACCAATAGCAAAAATAGCGGACAAAGTAAGTGCTATTTTTGTACCAACAGTCATTGCAATTGCGATTCTTACTGTTATCATTTGGTTAATAGTTGGTCAAAGTTTTGAATTTGCTTTCACAATGGGAATTGCTGTTTTGGTAATATCGTGTCCATGTGCCTTAGGTTTAGCAACACCAGTAGCCATTATGGTAGGAACGGGAAAAGGAGCCGAAAATGGCATTTTGATTAAGTCAGCGGAAAGCTTAGAATTATTGCATTTAGTAGATACCATTGTTTTGGATAAAACAGGAACCATCACAGAAGGAAAGCCAAAAGTTACCCATATCATAACAACATTAAAAGAACAAGAATTGTTGAAAATAGCAGGAAGTTTAGAGAAAAATTCGGAACATCCATTAGCAGAAGCCATTTTGCAAAAAGCAAAAGAAGAGTCCATTGAATTATTTGAAATAAAAGAGTTTGTTGCTGTTTCTGGTAGAGGTGTAAAAGGAAATATAGAAGGAGAAAACTATATTGGCGGAAATTTAGCATTTATGAAAGAAAATAACATAGATATTAATACAATAACTTTACAAAGTGAGCAATTACTAAAACAAGGAAAAACCGTTTTATATTTTGCTAATGAAAATGAGGTAATTGGCATGGTGGCAGTAGCAGACACCATAAAACCTACTAGCTATCAAGCCATTGAAGAATTAAAAGAGAAAAAATTAGAAGTTGTTATGCTGACAGGAGACAATAAAATTGTAGCAGAAACAATCGGTAAGGAACTTGGCATAGATAAAGTAGTTTCAGAAGTTCTACCACAAGATAAAGAGAAGGAAGTAGCCAAGCTACGAAAACAAGGTAAGAAGGTAGCATTTATTGGAGATGGTATCAATGATAGTCCAGCATTGGTAAAAGCAGATGTTGGGATAGCGATTGGCTCTGGAACTGACATAGCGATAGAATCAGCGGATGTTGTTTTGATGAAAGACAATTTGCTAGATAGTGTGAAAGCAATTGCTTTGAGTAAAGCTGTTATTAGAAATATAAAAATGAATTTGTTTTGGGCATTTTTCTATAACACAATCGGAATACCAATTGCATGTGGGATTTTTTATCCGATTTTTGGATTGAAATTAAATCCGATGATAGGAGCAGCAGCTATGAGTTTAAGTTCGGTTTGTGTTGTTACCAATGCTTTAAGACTAAGAAATTTTCAATCAAATTTTAAAAAGGAGGAAGGTTTTATGAATGAAATCGTAAAAACAATTGATATAGAAGGAATGCAATGTAATCATTGCAAAATGACAGTAGAAAAGGCTTTGAGTCAGTTAGATGGTGTTATCAAAGCAGAGGTTAGTTTAGAGGAGAAAAAAGCAGTTATCGAATCACAAAAAGAAATAGAGGATAGCAAAATAAGAGAAATAATAGCAAATGCAGGATTTGAAGTAAGTGGAATGAAATAAAATCATGAGGATAAAAAAATAAATGTCAGTTTGTAATTATTTACAAATTGGCATTTATCATGATTTTTTCATATGCTTAAGAGCATAATAAGTTATGAAATATCTTAAATCAATCAAGCTTACAAATATTTTTTCAAAGTTTCTACACTATCTTCTTGCATAACCACAAAATCGTTCAAGATATTTTTCACATCTGGAGCCATATCATCATTTTGATTGATTAATCGCCTACCTTCAATGATTCCCATATTAGTTCCCTTCATTAGTAACTCTGACAACTTAGAAGTAGTACTATCTGTCATAGTTTTCATTTGTATACCATACCAAGTCATCATTTTATTCATAGCATTTGTCTCATGAGGCTCCTTCATAGTATAATCAGAATACAAATCATTGACTCTTTGAGAAATTTTTTTATATTTGCAATATTCTGTATTCAAGACGTCTTTAAAATCATTATCAGTAACTTTTTCTGCTACATATGAAATAGCGTCCATTCCCATAGTGGCACCTTTGTTGACTTCATCTAAAATATTTAGGTTCTGATTTTCCATAAAACACTCCCATTCTTGGTAAAAAATTACCAGTTTTTTATTACTTTATTAGTATGTATCAAAAATAGAAAAATATGTATACAAGATATGATTTTGGGAATGTGCTTAGCTGTGCAAGCATTAAACGAGCTTTTGACTATCACAATGGTTGAGAAATGTTGGAATTTGTGATAAAATACTCAAAAAATGGAATGGGACATTATCTACGTCCCCATGTCCCAAGAAAAAAGGTGAAAAATAGTGTTAAATCAATTTACAAGAACAGAAACGTTAATCGGAAAAGAGGGAATCGAAAAACTACAAAAGGCGAAAGTAGCCATATTTGGCATAGGAGGAGTCGGCTCTTATGTCGTAGAAGCATTAGCAAGAGCAGGGATAGGAAAATTTATATTAGTAGATAAAGACACAGTAGATATAACGAATTTGAACAGACAAATCATTGCTACTAGAAAAACAATAGGAAGATCAAAAGTAGAGGTAGCAAAAGAAAGAATTTTAGAAATTAATCCAAATGCCAAAGTAGAAATACATCAGGAGTTTTTTATGCCAAACAGCAAAGGGATTTTAGAAGATACCATTGATTACCTAGTAGATGCAGTAGATACGGTAACTGCCAAAATTGAATTAGTGATGAGAGCAAATCGACACAACATACCAATTATATCTTGTATGGGAACAGGAAACAAATTAGATGCGACTCAATTTGAAGTGGCAGATATTTATGAAACGAGTGTGTGTCCTTTGGCAAAAGTGATGAGAAAACAATTAAAGGCAAGAGGCATTAAAAATTTGAAAGTAGTGTATTCTAAAGAAGAACCAATTAAATTAGATGAAGCAAACGCACATACACCAGCAAGTATATCATTTGTGCCATCAGTAGCAGGACTAATCATAGCAGGAGAAATCATAAAAGATATGATGAATCGTTAAGAAATATATTAAAATTTTATTAAGTTTGCAAGTCTTATATTGATAATTGATTTTCTTTGTGATAGCATAAAAATAGATACCATATAAAACAAGAAAGGGATTTTATGAGCAGAAAAAACAAAGTAAAAATATTTAAAATTATGTTAACAATACTAGTATTAGCAATATTTGTAGGATTAATGATATACTTATTTCCTGTCATGAAAAATTTAACTACCTTAGAAGGACAAGTAGCATTTAAAGAAAAAGTAGAAAACTCTGGAATATGGGGATTGTTGTCATTATTTGGACTTCAAGTGGCACAAATATTTTTAATTATTGTACCAGGAGAGCCAATCGAAATCTTAGCAGGAATGTGTTATGGAGGAATATGGGGAACAGTATTTATTATGGCGTCAGCATGTATCATATCAACAACAATATATTTAATGGTTAGAAAATTTGGAAAGAAATTTGTATGTGATTTTTGTGATGAGAAAAAAATAGCAAAAATAGAAAGAAGTAAATTATTTCAGAATCCCAAAAAAATAGAAATGATTATGCTGATATTATTTCTAATACCAGGAACGCCAAAGGATTTTCTAGTTTATATAGCAGGACTATTGCCAATCAAACCAATCAGGTTTATTTTAATATCAACTTTTGCTAGATTTCCGTCTGTCATTACCTCAACCTTAGCCGGAGAAAATTTTGTAGATGGAAATTGGGAAAGAGCAGTTCTTTTATATATAGCAATATTTGCGTTGGTAGCAATTGTTATATTCATTTTTAATAAATTGGATAAAGAAAAAATAACAAAAAAAGCTATCAAGATAATAAAATGATGGTAGGAGGGAATGAAAAGTATGAGAAAAATATATATTGTATTGGCACATACAGGTACCATATTATCAAAAATCATAAAAAAATATACCAAAGATGAATTTTCTCATGCCTCTATTGCACTAGACATCGAATTAAAAGAAATGTATAGTTTTGGAAGATTAAATCCATACAATCCTTTTTGGGGTGGATTTGTGCATGAATACATAGACAAAGGAACTTTTAAAAGATTTTATCGAACAAGAACGAAAATCTTTTCTTTGGCAATAACAGATGAGCAATATGAAAACATAAAAAATAAGATAAAACAGATAGAACAAAACAAAGAAGAATATACTTTTAATACATTGGGATTATTTGCAGTTGGATTTCATAAAAGAATAAAAAAGGAGAAATCATTTTATTGTGCTGAATTTGTGAAATATGTATTAGAACAGGCAAAAATAGATACAAAATTACCAGAGGCAGTAAAACCAGAGGATTTTAAGAAGATAGAAGGATTGCAAGAAATATATAAAGGGCTTTTAAAAGAATATTCAGTTTCCAAAACCAATCAAGATAAGGATAAAATAGTATGAAAAAATCTGTAAAAATTTTATTAATAGCGGCATTATTAGTAGTACTGGTTATCGTAATTTTAATCATAAAAAGCAATCATAAAATAGTAGTATGTATCGATGCAGGTCATGGAGGAGACGATGTAGGGGCAACTCTGGATAAAAGATATGAAAAAGACGATACTTTCGAAATAGCCAAATTGGTAAAAGAATATTTAAAAAAGCAAGATGTAAAAGTAATCATGACACGAAAGAAAGATAAATCAGTCAGTTTAGAAGAAAGATGTAAAATAGCCAACAATAAAAAGGCAGATTTTTTTGTATCCATCCATAGAAATAGTGCCAAAACAGGGAATGGAATCGAAATATGGTGTAATAGTAGCAAAAGAGAAGAAGATACTAACCTTGCCAACACTATTCTAGAAAAACTACAAAATACGGAAATTCAAAAAAATAGAGGAGTTAAATATGGTACCATAAATGGCGAAAATTCAGATTACTATGTCTTAAAAAATACCAATATGCCTAGTTGTCTAATTGAATTAGGATTTATAACAGATGAAAAGGATAACCAATTATTAGATTCTCATAAAAAAGAATATGCCAAAGCAATTGCCGATGGAATCATTCAAACAATCGAAAATAGAAAGTAGGGAAAAAAGCAAATTTTCTCTGCTTTTTTTATTTAATTTGGAGATGGGGATAATTGGTGCCTGTCCCCAAAAGCACCCAAAAGCACACTTATCGTACTAATAGCTACGGTTATCCAAAATAATGGATAAAGTGATGACATATTTTTCATATGTGTTATAATTAAGATAAGGAGTGAAAGGGTATGGAGATTAAAATAAATACAAATATATCAAGTGAGTTTAAAGAGGCCTCCATTACAATTAATGCACCAGAGTTGACAAAGGAAATACAAAATCTGATTCAATATGCTTCTCATATAAATGAAATGCAAAATCAGATTATGGCAAGTGAGAACAACAAGATATATTTTATTGATTTGGAGAGAGTAATTTGTTTTTTTAGTAAGGATAAGTATAATTATGTGAGGGTAAAAGAGGGGACTTATAAAATAAAACAAAAGTTATATGAGTTAGAGAATAGCTTAAGAAAAAAAGACTTTATAAGAATTTCTAATTCTTGTCTGATTCATATTAATCAGGTAGAGTGCTTTGATACTAGTGTACTAGGAACTATTTTGGTGAGGCTAAAGGATGGCACGCAAGAGACGGTTTCCAAAAGAAGAGTGGCACAAATCATGAAATTATTGAGAGAAAGGGGGAGTTTAAAATGAAGGCTGTGATAAAGAAATTATTAAAAATATTATTGGTACTGGTGGTTTCAATTGTTAGTATCTACTTAGTATTGACAATACCAGCTTTTTATAGTTGGTGTGATGAAAATCAAATTTTTGTAAATAGTGACGAATTGTTGTTGCGACTAAATCGTGATAAAATTCAGGAATTAGGAGACAGTGTTGGTCAGTTTGCACAATTAATGGAAGATGACCTTCAGCGAGTTCAGAATGGTACCTATGAGGAGGGGGCTCATTCTTTAGCAGAATATTATGACCCTTTAGGATTTTCCGTATGGAGTCATATACAAAGGGAAATGAATGAGGTGGTACATCAATATGTTACCCTATCTATTTTGTCTGGAATAGCAGTAGCAATTGCCTATGCAGTAATTACGATTAAAAAAATGAACTCTATTCTTAAAATTGTAATTGGATATTTTGGTGTTATGATAATCGTTCCGCCTATTTATATGTATAGCTGGACCTATAGATTTTGGGATGTGTTTACGATGTATGGTAATATGCCAAAATATTTTTATATCGGTTATACTCTAATTTTTGTATTAATGTATTTGGTTAATTATAAAGTAGGAGTGAAAATGACACAAGGGTTGAATGAGGCGATGAAAAAAGAATATTAATCCATATTTTGAACACAATAGTAACATGAAACCATTATTTTTAATACAAAATCCTGAACTATTTCAGGGAGAAAAATATCTAAATACCAATAAAGATTATTTTGAAGGTTGGTATTTTAAAAACACAAATCATCAAGAAGGAATTTCTTTTATTCCAGGAATTAATATAAACCATAAAACCCAAAAAGCATTTATACAAGTAATTACCAGTCAATCTTCTTATTATATTAATTATGATATAGAGGAGTGTGAATTTAAGACAATCCCTTTTTCTGTTAAAATAGGAAATAACACTTTTTCTAAAGAAGGAATTCACATTGATATACAAGAGGAGAATCAAAATCTTAAAATTATTGGTGACATCCAATATTCTAACAGTAAAAATATTCATACCAATTTTATACAGCCTAATATCATGGGACCTTTTTCGTATCTTCCATTTATGGAGTGCAATCATGCCATTCTTAGTATGCAAAATAAGGTGGAAGGCTTTATGAAAGTCAATCATCATACAATAAATTTTGAAAATGATGTAGGATATATAGAAAAAGACTGGGGTTGCTCTTTTCCTAAATCTTATATTTGGTGTCAGGGAAACCAATTTAAAAAGATAAATGCTAGTTTCATGATTTCAATTGCAGATGTTCCTTTAAAAGTTTTTGATTTTAGAGGAATTATTTGCGTTTTAAAGATAAAGGACAAAGAATTTAAGTTTACCACCTATCATTGTGCGAAAATAGTAAAATATCAGGTAGATAAAAATGGATTAGATATTACTTTAAAAAAGGGTATTTATGAATTAAACGTAAAAACAGAAAACCATGTAGGACTTAGACTAGCAGCACCAGTCAAAGGGAAAATGGAAAAAGATATTTTTGAGAGTATTTCTGCTAATATGACAGTGACACTAAAAAAAAGAAATAAAATTATTTTTTCGGACACTAGTACAAATTGCGGATTAGAGATTGTCTCAGAATAAGGAGGAATATACATGTGCACAGCAACAACATATCAAACAAAAGATTTTTATTTTGGACGTACTTTAGATAATGAATTTTCATATGGAGACGAAGTTACGATAACGCCACGAAATTATGTGTTTAATTTTAGAGAAAAAGGAAATTTAGAAACTCATTATGCCATGATTGGTATGGCACATGTATCTGAAAATTATCCTTTATATTATGATGCGGTTAATGAAAAAGGGCTGGGAATGGCAGGATTGAATTTCATAGGGAATGCCTATTATGAAGAAAAAATAGAAGGAAAAGACAATATAGCACAATTTGAATTTATCCCTTGGATTCTTAGTCAATGTGCTACAGTAGAAGAAGCACGAGATTGGATGAAAAAAATAAATATAGTAAACACACCATTCAATGATAAGTTACCAGTTGCTCAATTACATTGGATTCTTTGCGATTCAAAAGAAGCCATAACAATAGAAGCGGTAAAAGAAGGGGTAAAAATATACGAAAATGCAGTAGGAGTATTAACCAATAATCCACCTTTTGAACAGCAAATGTTTGCACTAAATAATTATAGGCATGTATCGACAAAGGAACGTAAAAATACTTTTGCAAGTGGTCTGGATTTACAAACCTACAGTCGAGGAATGGGAGCCATTGGTCTTCCAGGTGATTTATCCTCACAATCTAGGTTTATAAGAGCAACATTTGTAAAAATGAATTCTATTTCTGCTCATACAGAAAAAGAGAGTGTGAGCCAGTTTTTCCATATTCTTAATTCAGTTGACCAACAAAGAGGATGTTGCGATTTAGGCGATGGAAAGTATGAAATGACAATTTTTACTTCCTGTTGTAATACCAACAAAGGAATCTATTATTACACGACTTATGATAATCATCAAATTACTGCTGTTGATATGAATAAAGAGAATTTAGCTAGCAATGGATTAATTCGTTATCCAACCATAAAAGAAGAACAAATAAAAATCCAAAATTGTAAGCTAAAATGAACCTGTCCCAAGAAACACATTTGGGTCTGTCCCAGAAGATATGTCTGGGACTTTAAGTTTCGGTTTTTTTCTAAAAAATGAAAAAAGTTATCCAAAAAATTAAAGAATTTCTATAAAAATAAGGAAAAAACCTCGTTAGTTTGGTATAATTTAGTT
>CAOJZE010000064.1 GCA_948466095.1 uncultured Clostridium sp. | reverse complement strand
AATTAGTACCATTCTTTATATGATATTAATACCGATTATCATTTTTAATTTTACATTAATCATTAAATCATTTATAAATCCAAATGAAATACCAGATTTTTTTGGTTATAAAAGTTTTGTAATTGTATCAGGAAGTATGGAGCCAACAATTATGACAGGAGACGCCATATTGGTAAAAGAAGTTTCAGAAAATGAAATAAAGATAAATGATATTATTTCTTTTTCACAAGAAGGTACGATTGTTACTCATAGAATTACTGAAATGATAGAAGAAAATGGTGTAAAAAAATACAAAACAAAAGGGGATAATAATAATGCAGAGGATAACGAAAAAATAACATAAGAAAAGAAAGAGGGAAAATACCAATTTAAGATAAGACAATTTGGAGTGATTGTAGAAATTTTAAAAAATAAAATTACCTTAATCCTATTAATTCTAACCATTATTTTCATTTATTATTATAGGGGTAGAATTGAAAATAGAAAAAAACTAAGAAAAGAGAAAAGAAGACAGTACACAGAAGAAAATAAACAATAAAATAATAAAAAGAAGGGGGATTGGTGTTAGTATTTAAACTAGCAGAATCGAGAAAAATGAAAGAATGGAAAGAAATAGAAAAATTATTGATTAATGTAGATATGGTAAATGGATTTGTAAAAGAAGGAAATATGGCAGATTCTTATATTCAGCATATTGTTCCAGAACACATTAAATTAATGGAAGATATGCAAAAAGAAGCAGAAGCAATAGCCATTATAAAAGATACTCATAAAAATAATTGTAGAGAATTTAATCGATATCCAGCACACTGTGTAGAAGGGACAGAAGAGGCAGAGTTAATAGAGGAATTGAGACCATTTGAAAAAGAGGCTTTTGTGTATGAGAAAAATTCAACCAGTACCCTATATGCACCTAATTTTTTAGGAGATATAGACAAAATGATAAATTTAAAAGAAATAATTATCATAGGATGTTGTACCGATATTTGTATTTTGAATTTAGCGATACCATTACAAAATTATTTTGATCAAAAAGATAGGGAGATAAAAATTACGATACCTAAAAATGCAGTAGAAACCTATGAAGGACCAAATCATAAGAGAAAAGAATACAACGAAATGGCGTTTAAATTAATGGAACAAGCAGGCATTCATTTAGTAGAAAACTTAGCAATCTAGCAATGTTGTCAACTAAAGTTTTGAGTTATTATTTTTTTACACCTTGTGTGGTAACTACATTGGAAAAGATAGAAGGGAATTAGAACGATGGATAAAGAAAAATTAGAACTAATAGCAGATTTTTATGAGTTTACGATGTCAAACGGATATTTTGAAAAAAATAAGAAAGAAATAGCTTATTTTGATATCTTTTTCAGAAACGTACCAGATAATGGTGGATATGCTATTATGGCAGGACTAGAACAAGTCATTACCTACATACAAAATTTAAAATTTGAGGAAGAAGATATTGCTTATTTAAGAAGCCAAAAGATTTTCTCAGAAGAATATCTAACGTATTTATCAAACTTTAGATTTACAGGAGATATTTGGGCGATGCCAGAAGGAATGGTAGTATTTCCGAATGAACCATTGATTACTGTAAAAGCTCCATTAATAGAAGCCCAATTATTAGAAACCGTTTTATTATTAATTATCAATCATCAAAGTTTAATTGCCACCAAGACCAGTAGAATTGTAAATGCAGCACAAGGAAGACCAGTGATGGAATTTGGAGCAAGAAGAGCCCATGGCATATCAGCAGCAGTATATGGAGCGAGGGCAGCTATCATAGGAGGAGCAGTTGGAACCTCTTGTACTTTAACAGCACAGAAATTTGATGTACCAGCAAGTGGAACGATGGCACATAGCTGGATTCAAAGTTTTGAGAATGAATATGAAGCGTTTAAAACTTATGCGGAATTATACCCTCATGGTTGTACTTTTTTGATTGATACCTATCATACCTTAGAAAGTGGATTACCAAATGCGATTAAAGTATTTGATGAAATTTTAAAACCACAAGGAGTTAGACCAGTTGCTGTTAGACTAGACAGTGGTGATTTGGCTTATTTATCCAAGAAAATAAGGAAAATATTGGATAATGCAGGCTATCCAGATTGTAAAATATGTGTGACGAATTCTTTGGATGAATATTTAATCACTTCTTTATTAGAGCAAGGAGCAAAAGTAGATTCCTTTGGGGTAGGAGAAAATTTAATTACAGCGAAAAGTGATGCGGTATTTGGAGGCGTTTATAAATTAGCAGCCATAGAAAAAGAGGGGAAGATAATTCCTAAAATAAAAATAAGTGAAAATGTAGAAAAAATTACGAATCCTGGATTTAAAAAGATATGTCGTTTTTATGATAAAAATACCAATTATGCCTTAGCAGATGTTATTATGCTAAAAGAAGAGGTAGAGCTAGAGGGAGAATATGAAATATTTGACCAACATAATACTTGGAAAAGAAAAACATTGAATAATTATTATATAAAAGAATTACAAGAAAAAATATTTGAAAAGGGTAAATTAATCTATCAAATACCTACCTTGAAGGAAACAGCACAATATGCCAAAGAACAAATGGCTACTTTATGGGAAGAGGTAAAGAGATTAAAAAATCCACAAAAATACTATGTGGATTTATCACAAAAATTATATGATTTGAAAACAGACATGTTAAATCAACAGGGTAAAAAAATATAATAAAGATTAAGGTAATAACTTATGTACTGTTATTCACAATAAAATTTCACCAAACCATAGACAAAAGAACAAACAAGAGATATGCTGTAATTATTAAATTGCTATCTAAAGAAAGGAAAGAAATAAAAATGGAAAATTTGATTGAAATCAAAAATTTAACCAAACAATACAAAGAATTAAAAGCCATTGATGGATTATCCTTAGAAGTAAAACAAGGAGAAATACTAGGTTTATTGGGACCAAATGGAAGTGGTAAATCAACCACCATCAATTGTATCTTATCACTATTAAACTTTAGTGAAGGAGAAATTAAAATATTTGGGAAACAAATGAAGCCAGACGCCTATGACATCAAAGCCAAAATAGGAGTGGTATTCCAAGACGTTGCCGTATTTGAAGAACTAACCGTACAAGAGAATATAGACTATTTTTGCGGATTATATATCAAAGATAAAGCCAAAAGAAAGCAATACCTAGATGACGCCATTGAGTTAGTGGGGCTAGAGGAATTTAGAAAATTCTATCCAAAGCAACTATCAGGAGGATTGCTAAGAAGGTTAAACATAGCCTGTGGAATTGCTCACAAACCAAAATTAATCTTTTTAGATGAGCCAACTGTTGCCGTAGACCCACAAAGTAGAAACAACATATTGGATGGCATTAAAAAATTAAGAGATAAGGGGGCAACCATTGTATATACTACGCATTATATGGAGGAAGTAGAAATTATATGCGATAGAATTATCATTTTAGATAAGGGAAAAGTGTTAGCCACTGGAACAGCTGACGAACTAAAAGAACTAGCCAAAATAGAAGAAAAAGTAACAGTAGAAGTAAATGATTTAGCAACGAAACATATCGAACCAATTCAGAAAATGGAAACAGTACATGAAGTGACTTACCATGGAAATGTATTGCTTGTGACTTACAAACAAGGAAAAAATAATTTAGTAGATTTAATGGATTACTTAAAAAAAGAAAATATTCCATACAATAAAATTTATTCCGAAAGACCAACCTTAAATGATGTATTCTTAGAATTAACAGGAAAGGAGCTTCGAGATTAATGTTTATTCATAATTTTAAATATGCACTAAAAACTCTTTACAAAAATAAAATGTTAATATTTTGGACCTATGCCTTTCCTATCATTCTTCGGAACATTTTTCAACATGGCCTTTTCTAATATCGAAAATAGCGAAAAATTAGACATTATAAAAATAGCCATCATAGAAAATGAGGATTTTAAAAACAATGAAATATGGAAAGAAGCATTTGCCACTTTAAGTGATACAGAAAATGAGGATAGATTATTTGATACGAAATACACGACAGAAGAAGAGGCAAAACAATTATTACAAGATGGTGAAATAACGGGCTATATGAAACTAGAAGAAGACAAACCAAAAGTTACTTTTCAATCGAGTGGAATCAATGAAACGATTTTGAAACAGGTAACAGAAGAAATTACACAAACGACCGAGATTGTGAGTAATCTTGCTGAAACTGAAATACAAAAAGAAATGACCGCTGGAAATTATCGTGTAGATTATGAAAAAATTTACAAAGATGTATTAGAAATGGCACAAAATCAAGAAGCAAAAATTCAAAATGTGTCAAGAAATCATTTAAGTTATACCATGATAGAATTTTATACGTTAATTGCTATGACTTGTCTATATGGTGGTATACTTGGTATGGTAGCCATTAATCAAAATTTAGCCAATATGAGTCATAACGGAAAAAGAGTATCGGTTGCACCAATAACAAAAGGAAAAGTAGTACTTAGCAGTGTTTTGGCATCTTATGTAGTACAGCTAATCGGATTAGCATTATTATTCGTATATACCGTATTTGTTTTAAAAGTGGATTATGGAAATAATTTGCTACTCATTATTTTATTAGGAGCCGTTGGAAGCTTAGCTGGATTATCGATGGGAGTAGCCATTGGAGCATTATTAAAAACCAATGAAACGGTCAAAACAGGAATTGTTATTTCTGTCACTATGTTAGGCTGTTTCTTATCAGGAATGATGGGAATTACCATGAAATACATCGTAGATAAAAATTTACCAATTGTGAATCAAATTAATCCTGCTAGTATGATAACAGATGGATTTTATGCCTTGTATTATTATGATACATTTGACCGATATTTCTTTAATATTGCTAGTTTACTTGCTTTTGCCATTGTTATGATAGTATTAGCCTATACAAGTTTGAGAAAGCAAAAATTTGAAAGATTGTAATTTTTTGTTTAATATTTTATAAATAGTTTATTATATTTTTTATTTGTAATTCCCAACTGCATAAAAAATATAATAAACTTTACTATAAATGATAGAGAAAAAGAAAGGAAACAAAAATGACAGTATTGAAAACATTTTTAAAAGTATTAAATAAATGCAAAGTACCAATTATCATGTATACAGCATTTCTGATTGGGTTTGGTGGCTTTAATATGCAAACGAGTGAAAATAGTACAAATTTTGTAGCAAGTGAGCCAGATGTCTTCATTATCAACCAAGACCAAGAAGAAGGAGTGACTAAAAATTTAATTACGTATATAGAGAAAAATAGTAAAGTAAAAGAGATAAAAGAGAACGAACAAGCCATTGATGATGCTTTGTTTTATCGAGATGTCAATTATATTATTTACATACCAGAACATTATAGAGAAGATTTTTTAGCTGGTAGAAATCCTAATATTGAAATAAAAAGCACAGGGGATTATCAAGCAAGTTTGGCAGAAATGATGTTAGAAAGATATGTCAAAGTAGCTAATTTATATCAAAAGAACATACAAGAGGAAGAACCATTAATCGAAAAAATAAATGAAACATTAGCCAAACAAACAGAGGTAGAAATTACTTCTGGATTAGATACGAATCAGTTAAGTAAAGCAGCTTTTTATTATAATTTTGCTAACTATAGTATATTAGCAGGTTGTGTGTATGTAATTTGTTTGATTCTATCTAGTTTTAAAGAAGAAAAAATAGCGAAAAGAACAATTATTAGTAGTATGAATTACAAAACACATAATCGTCAGTTATTAGTAGCCAATACTTTGTTGGCAATTGGTTTATGGATATTCTATGTGGTGCTAAGTTTCGTCTTAATAGGTGATGTCATGTTTACGACTCATGGACTAATGTATATGGCAAATTCATTCGTGTTTACCATTTGTGCGGTTACGATTGCCTTTTTGATTGGGAATTTAGTGAATAATAAAAATGCGATTAATGGAATTGTTAATGTGGTGGCATTGGGCTCAAGCTTTTTGTGTGGTGCTTTTGTGCCAATGGAATGGTTGCCAGATTCTGTTTTGAAAATAGCTCATATACTACCTTCTTATTATTATATTAGTAGCAATGAGATGTTGAAATCATTAGAGATGTTTGATTTTGAATCAATGAAGCCAATGTTAATGAATATGGGTATAATTTTGCTGTTTACGATTGGTTTCGTAATTGTTACCAATGTGATTTCGAAAAAGAAAAGGAAGATAGCGTAAAATAGTGCCACATGCGTTGCATGTGGTACTTGTGTAATTATTCCATATATGATAAAATCAGAAAAAATACAAGGAAGAGGTAGAAAAATGTCGGAAAAAATCAAACCATTTGTAAAATGGGCAGGAGGAAAAGGTAGTTTAATACCGCAACTAGAGAAACTCTATCCCTATGACTTGAAAAATGGACAGATTCAAACATATGTGGAGCCCTTTGTAGGTGGAGGAGCTGTTTTAATCGACATACTGCAAGAGTACAAAATAGGGAATGCCTATGCTTTTGATATAAACATAGATTTAATAAATGCATACAATGTGATTAAAACAAATGTAGAAGAATTAATAACAAAATTAAAGAAAATGGAAACAGAATATTTACCATTAGGACAAGAAAAGAGAAAAAATTACTTTTATCATAAAAGAGAACAATACAACAATTATACATTACAAAAAAATGAGAAGAATGTTCAAAGGGCAGCAGAATTTATATACTTAAATAGGACATGTTTTAATGGATTATATCGCGTCAATAAAGAGGGGAAATTCAATGTCCCGATTGGTAGTTACAAGAATCCAACCATATGTGATGGAAATAATTTGAAAGCATTATCTCAATTAATAAAAAATGTTGAATTTCTATGTGGAGATTATAAGGAAAGTATTCAATATGTCGCAGAAGACACATTTGTGTATTTCGATCCACCCTATAAACCATTAAATGTAACATCTGCCTTTACATCTTACACGAAAGAGGATTTCAACGATGAAAATCAAAGAGAATTAGCCATATATTTCAAAGAATTAGATCAGAAAAAAGCAAAGCTAATGCTTAGTAATTCGAATCCTAAAAATGTAAATGAAGAAGATGTGTTTTTTGATCATCTATACAAAGGCTTCAAGATAAATGAAATATATGCCAATAGAATGATAAATTCCAATTCACAAGGAAGAGGGAAAATATCAGAAATTGTAGTAACAAATTATAAAGTATAATATTAAAAAGAAACATAAAAAGAAGCAATTTATATTGATAATTGCTTCTTTTTATGATAGGATAAAATCAATCAAAACAAAGATAAGAAAGGAGATACAAAATGGGATTACGATTAAAAAATGTATCCAAAACATTTGTGGGAAAAAAAGTAGTAGACAATATTTCATTAGAATTAGACAAACCAGGTGTTTATGGATTGCTTGGAACCAATGGGGCAGGAAAAACAACAACCATAAGAATGATATTAGGTATCCTAAAAAAAGACGAAGGAGAAATTACTTGGAAGGGAAAAGCAGTTGACAGAAAAAGTGTCAATTTTGGCTATTTACCAGAAGAAAGGGGAGTGTATCCCAAAGTTAAAATATGGGATCAATTAATGTATTTTGCAGAACTAAAAGGAATGGAGCAACAAGAGGCAAAAGAAGCAATTGAAAAATGGGCAAAAGAATTAAAAGTAGAAGAATATCTCATGATGCCAGCTGAAAAGCTTTCCAAAGGAAACCAACAAAAAATTCAATTTATGACAGCTATCATACATAATCCAGAATTAGTGGTGCTAGATGAACCATTTAGTGGATTAGACCCAGTCAATACCGAAATATTAAAAAATATCATCATAGACTTAGTAAAAAAGGGAAAATATATTATCATGTCAGCCCATCAAATGGCTACCATTGAAGAGTTTTGTAGTGATATTCTAATTTTAAACAAAGGAAAAACTGTATTACAAGGGAATTTAAAAGACATAAAAGAAACCTATCCAGCCAATCGAGTAGAGATAGATGTAGACCAAAAAATTGATGCTTATATAAAAGAGTTCAAAGAATTAGAGATTGAAAATGAAAAAAATAATCAATATACCATTAAAATTAAGGACGTAGAAAAAGCACACGAACTTTTAAATCAATTAGTGGCAAAGGGAATTAAGGTGAATAAGTTTGAGATTATGAAGCCGACTTTGAATGATATTTTTATAGAAAAAGTGGGGTAATTTAAAAAATAATCCTGCGTCTCACGTCGTTAAAATTTAGAGAAAAAATCCTCAATGTACACAAAGTACATCTCCAGTTTTTTCCTAAATTTTGCCTAGTGATACTTGATTCTTTTTAAAATTAAATAACAATTAGTGAAGGAAGGAATAAAAATGAAAGATATTATAACAGTTATGAAATTTACAATAAAGGATATGGTAAAAAGAAAATCTTTTGTCATTTCAACTTTAATTATATTAGCATTAATCGTAATTGGTTTTAATGTACCAAATATCATAAAATCAATCAAAGGAGAAGACACAGAAGATAAACTTTTGATAGTAGATGAACAAAATATTTTTGAAGGTAATTTAGAACAATTAAAAAATATAGATTTAGGGTATGAAATTGAAACTGGAAAAAATGCTTATGAAGAAATTAAGAAAAAAATAGAAGACGGAGAAATCCGTTCAGCGATTGTAATTGAAAAACAAGAAAACAATATAAAGATTCGATATATCGTAGAAAATACAACTAGAATGAAAAAGGTGCCAGAAGAAATTGTTAATGGTATTAATACACTATATACTAATATGCAAATTAGTAAATTGGGCTTAACACCAGAACAATTGCAATCCATTACACCTAATTTTGAATTTAATTTGGAACAGACAGAGAAAGAAGAAGCAAAAGGAAATGTATTTGTTATGATGTTGATGTCAATTGTATTATTCTATGCCATTTATTTCTGTGCTTATCAAGTTTCTAGTTCCATTACAACAGAAAAAACATCTAAAATCATGGAAACATTAGTTACATCAACAACCCCAAGAACGATTGTATTAGGGAAAACCATAGGAATTGGAGTAGTTGGCTTATTACAAATGATAGTGATTGTAGCGACTGCTTTGATAAGTGCGAAATCATTTCTCGAACCAGAATTGTTGAATATGGCATTAGATATGTCTAATATGACAGCATATTTGGCTATCATAACGATTATCTATTTTATATTGGGATATTTTACGTATGCTTTATTGTATGCCTTAACAGGTTCAACAGTAAGCAAACCAGAAGATATACAGTCTGCCAATGGTCCAGTGGCTATTTTAGCTGTCGTAGGATTTTATCTATCTTATTTTACGATGATGAATCCAACGAGTAGCTTGAATGTATTTGCTTCTTTGTTCCCAATTTCATCACCATTTTGTATGCCTTTTCGCATTATGATGGGATTGGCAAGTACGACAGATGTTATTGTTTCGATTGCTATTTTGCTAGTTACGATATTATTGATTGCTCAAATTGCGATTAAGATTTATTCAAGTGCTATTTTGAATTATGGAACTAAGATGAGTTTGAAAGATATGGTGAATATTTATAAGGAGAAGGAAAAATAGTTTAAAATAGAGGATGAGAGAATAAAGCAGTTGTTCAAGGGAATAGCTGTTTTTTTCGTTATCATTTTGTTGGATTTTAGGCTTAGAGGGTATTGGAAATGAAATGAAGATTGGTATTTTTCAGTGGAAGATGTAGTTCAAGTTTTGACAGATTCAGTGGACGTTAAGCAATACATTAAAAAGTTGAAAGCTAGAGATGAACAAGTAAATAACAACTGGGGTACAATTTGTACCCTAGTTGAGATGATAGCTAAAGAAATTATGGTTAGCACAAGTAGGAAGTGAAAGATTAGATGAGATAGTAAATCCAGAAATTGCTATAACAAATTCAGCATAAGTAACAGCATATGAAATACACAATACCAAAAATAGCTTTGGATTGAAAGAATTAAGAGAAGATGTACAAGAAGCGGGAAAGATAACAGGAAAAGCTAGAAAAGAAATTGAAAAAACGATTGGTAGAAAAGTGGCTGACAAAAATAATTATAAGAATTTAACAGATAAAAGTACAAAAAAATTAGGATACAAATAGGTTGATAAATTGTAACATTTAAGGTAAAATGGAAACAATAGATATGAGCTTTTTTAAAATCACAAAAGGAGGAAATACATGAGAAATTACAATAAGAGGACAGAAAATACAAAACACTTATATGAAGGATTACAGAGCTTTTTCAAAAAGAATATAGGAATAAAACAAATGATGTCAAAATTAACACCAACAGAAATGGATGATTATAATGAAGAATATAGAATAGAATATACAGATAAATTAGATAGATTTTTAAAAGAAACAGAAGATGAAATTATCATTGTTGCTGAAAAGTTGAATTTTGATACAAAGGCAATCGAAGCAGTAAAAAAGCATTTTATTAAAACTAAAGAAACTCTTTTAATTGATTCCTATCAAAAAGGTGTTATACAAGAAGTGTATGAAGAAATAATTAGTAGTATGAGCGAAAAATTAGTGGATGAAGTGAAAGAAAGATTCATCGGTTATACAGTAGAAAATTCAAATAATTTAGTTGCTCTCATTAATAAAACTAAAAGTGTAAATGAATTATTATATGTAAT
>CAOJZE010000063.1 GCA_948466095.1 uncultured Clostridium sp. | reverse complement strand
TAGAGGAGGTAAAAGTGAGAGAAATAGAAGAAATATTAAGATATTTTCCCAATCAAATTTATGTACTTCTAAAAAATACACTGATTCAAGACAGAAACTTACAAAGAAATTTGCAAGAAATAAGGATTAGGGTAGAAAGACCAATTTTATTAAAAACGAGACAGGCAGATGTTATCATTGATTATCAAATAAGCACAAGTGAAATTTTGCAGATTTTAGAAAAGCTTTGTGAAAATTCAATTTATGCCTATAAAAATCAAATATGTCAAGGATTTTTAACCGTTAGAGGAGGACATCGAGTTGGAATTACAGGGACAGCAGTCACAGAAGGAAATAACATATTAAATGTAAAATATGTAACCAGTTTAAATTTCAGAATAGCCAGAGAAATTCTCAATTGCAGTAATCATCTATTAAAAGACATTATTAGGATAGAAGATAACAGCATATACAATACCTTACTGGTTTCGCCTCCAGGCAAAGGAAAAACCACGATGCTAAGAGATATCATTCGAAATATTAGCAATGGCATTCAGGGGATTCATTTTAAAGGAATGACTTGTGGTGTGGTGGATGAAAGAGGAGAAATAGCGGCCATGTATAAAGGGATACCACAAAACGATATTGGGATGAGAACAGATGTCATAGAAAACATCAGTAAAGCCAAAGGCATGAAAATGCTAATTCGTTCTATGGCACCAGAAGTAATTGCTTGTGATGAAATCGGCTCAAAAGAAGATATACAAGCTATCCGGAGAAGCTATGACAGCAGGAATAAAAGGGATATTTACTATGCATGGTAAATCAATGGAGGATATTAAAAATAATCCACAAGTAAATTGTTTAGTTGAGACAAAACAAATAGAAAAAATAATTTTTTTATAATCAGAAGTTCTAAAACAAAAAGGTCAAGAATATAATATATAAAATAAAGAATGTGACAAGAGGGGCGCCCCTTTTTGTCACAAAAAATAGAGAGTGACATATAAAGAAGAAATGAGGTAAAAATGCAAATTATAAAATATTTCATGCTATTTATTATTTTAGTAGCATGTAGCCTAATAGGACGATATTTATCTAGAAAATATATCATAAGAGTAAACGAATTAGAAGAAATGAGAAATGCCTTAAATATGCTTCAATCAAAAATTAAGTTTACCTATGAACCAATACCAGAAATATTTGGAGAAATTGTACAAGCTACTTGTGGAAGTGTGGGACAAGTTTTTCGCTTAGCCAAAGAAAAGATGACAACCAATACTGCCAATATAGCATGGGAAAAAGCAGTAGAAGAAAGTGAGAACAATTTAACGAAAGAAGATAAGTATGTATTAAAAACATTATCAAAACTATTAGGAAAAACAGATGTAGAAGGGCAAATGAGTCAAATTGAAATCACACAAAAATTTTTAGAAACGCAATTAAAAGAAGCACAACAGCAAAAAGAAAAAAATGAAAAACTCTACAGCAAATTGGGAACTACCATAGGATTAGCGATTGTTATCATTTTATGCTGATTTTATACTTTAGGAGGGAATGAAATCAATATGGATATTAATTTATTATTCAAAATAGCAGCAATTGGAATATTAGTTGCTGTATTACATCAAGTTCTAGTAAGAGCAGGAAGAGAAGACCAAGCTATGATGACTACTCTAGCAGGATTGGTAATTGTTCTAACGATGGTAATTAAGGAAATAAGTGGGCTATTTGACACAGTAAGAACAGTGTTTAACCTATAATGGTAAAAGGTGCTTTTGGGGACAAGTCTAATTGTTCATATTAAGGAGGTTGGAAGGACAAGTGGAAATTATTAAAATAATTGGTATTGCTTTCATTGCTCTTGTTATTATCATTTTGCTAAAACAATATAAACCAGAATTTGCAATTTACATTAGTTTGTTGACAGGTATATTAATTTTATTACTAGTAATGGATGAATTGAAAGGGATTATTGCACTATTACAATCACTAGCCAGTAAAGCATCTGTTAATAGTACTTTTTTAGCGTTATTAATAAAAATAACAGGAATCGCATTTTTATCAGAATTCGCAGTTAGTATTTGTAAAGATTCAGGAGAAGGGGCAATTGCAAGTAAAATTGAAATAGGAAGCAAAATTATTATCATATCTATGTCAATTCCTATCATTTCTAGCCTATTAGAAATCATATTAAAAATATTACCTACATAATTCGAAATAAACCTGTCCCAAAAGTAGCCAAAAGGGGTATCATGATGTCTGTCCCAAACTACCCACCCAAATAGCTAAAGCAACCCAAAAGAGGAGTACAAATGAAGAGAGTAATTGGATTTTTAGTAATTGTATTAATCATCATTGCATGGCCTGTGAAAAATGTGTATGCCAATCAGGAAGAAACCCTGCAACAGCAGCAAAAGGATTTTGGCATAGAAGAATTTTTGAAAAATTCAGAGGAATACACAGGCGAGTTTTTTCAAGATATCGAGATAAAAGAGATATTAAATGATGCGATTCAAGGAGAGGTTGACAATTCCACTTTTGCTAAAAGAATGTTGAATTTGTTGGGCTCTGAGGTAGCAACAAGCTTTAAAGCAATTGGAAGCATTTTAGTGATTATTGTGATACATAGTATATTAAAAGCAATTAGTGAGAGCTTGGAAAATGATGGTATTTCTAAAATGATTTATTATGTACAATATATATTAATCATCACCATTATTTTGGCTAATTTTTCAGACATTATAAAAATGGTACAAGACACCACAACAAATCTAGTAGCTTTTATGAATATGCTAGTACCTTTGTTAATTACGATGATGATGTCAACAGGAAGCATTGTGACAAGTGGCGTAATAGAGCCTGTTATTTTATTTACAATAAATTTTATTGGAAATATGATACAAGATATCTTAATTCCGTTTCTGATGATTTTTACGGCCTTAGTCATACTCTCTAAATTATCGGAACAAATAAAAATAGACAAGCTATCTAAATTTTTTCAGTCTGGAATGGTATGGTTTTTAGGAATTGTTTTGACGGTATTTGTGGGAGTGGTTTCGCTAGAGGGAACAATGGCAAGTAGTGTAGACCGGCATTACAGCCAAAACAACAAAAGCGGTTGTTAGTTCAGCTATTCCAGTGGTAGGCAAGATATTGGGAGATGCGGTAGACACGGTTCTTGGCTGTGGTGTGGTTTTAAAAAATGCAGTAGGCTTAGTTGGTGTTATCATTATTTTAGGAATTTGTATCGTACCAATTATCAAATTGGGAGTGCTGACTTTGGCATATAAATTATTAGCAGGTATAACACAGCCGATTGCAGATGATAAAATAACAGGGCTATTAGAACAAATCGGAGATATTTTTAAAATATCCTTAGCTATTTTAAGTAGTATTGCTTTTATGATTATTATTGGGACAAGTTTAGTTTTAAAAATATCCAATAGTGGCATGATGTATCGATAATTGTGCTTGTAGCACAAACAAGGAGAATACAAATGATAGAATTTATGAGTTCATGGATAAAAGGGTTAGGATTAGCCATTGTGGTGGTATCCATTTTAGAAATGTTATTACCCAATAATAAAACCAAAAAATACATACGAATGGTAATGGGAATATATGTGTTATTTACAATAATAGCTCCTTTTGTATCCAATCAAGAAATTTTTGATATAAATGATATAAAGATAGACTCTTATACCACCACACAAACTAGTACAACAATTGACCAAAGTTCGATGAATGAACGAATTAAACAATTGTATATACAAGAATTGGAAAAAGATATCAGCAAAAAGCTGGAGGAAAAAGGATATCAAGTAACTGTCTGTAAAGTAAAAGCAGAGATATCGGATAAAGAAGAAGAAACTCCTATCAGTAAAATTAAGATAAATGTTCAAAAGTCGCAAGAAAATGTAAATGAGGCAAAAGAAGAAAACGAAGAAAATTTAGAAAATGAAATGGTAACACAAATTCAAAAAATAAAAACAATTGATACCTCTATCCAAAAAGATAATGCAAAACAAGGGGAAAAAACAGAAGACGCTAAAAATAATAAAATCAATAAGTCTGATATTCAGAATATCAAAAAGTTTTTAATAGAAGAATATGGGGTGAGTGAAAAATGTTTGGAGATAAATTAAAAAAAGTTATTAATTCAAAAGAAGAGGAAGGAGGAAATGAAAAAAGAAAAATTGAAAATTTAGTTTTCTTTGTGGTATTGCTCATTATAACAATTGTCATTATCAATATCATTTGGAAGGGGAATAAGCAGGTAATCAAACAGGAAAATAATACAACAACCAAACAATTAGCTAACCGTGAAATTTCTACCAATGCAAGTGATAATACAACTACCGATAATTTGACAGAAAAATTGGAAACCATACTCTCAAAAATGCAAGGGGTAGGAGAAGTAAAAGTATTTGTAAATTATTCGGAAACCAGTGAAGTGGTGGCAATGTATAATGAAACTACCAAAACTAGCAATACCGAAGAAAATGATACATCGGGAGGAACTAGGAAGATACAAGAAACAGACTCCCAAAGGGATATTATTTACCAAGAAGAAAATGGAGAAAAAACACCTATTACACAAAAAGTAATCCAACCCAAAGTAGAGGGGGCTATCATAACTGCTAAAGGAGCTAATAGTGCAGAAATAAAAGCGAATATTATACAAGCTGTTGAAGCAGTGACAGGATTAGCAACACACAAAATTCAAGTATTTGAAATGAATTAAGGAGGAATTTAGAATGAAATTATTCAAAAAAAATCAAATTATTATTTATGTGATTGTATTAATGTTAATGACAGCAGGTTATTTAAACTATACCACCAATTCAGAAAAGCAAACATCGGTAGAAACATCCATGCAATTAGATTCAAAAGATGACACAAAATTAGCCGATATTGGAGATGCTACTTTAGTTAATAGTAATGACGTAGCAACACAAAACACAATTAATGAAATCCAAACAACAAATAGTGTAAAAGATGAAGCAAATACTAACAATGTTATGTTAGAAGATGAGGAAACCAGTGAAGAAACAGCATTACAGACCAATAGTGCTAATAGCAATGATTATTTTGTAAAATCTAAAATGGAAAGAGAGGCTATGTATTCTCAAATGATAGAAACCTATGAGAAGGTATTAAATAGCACTAATTCAATTGAGACACAAAGACAATCTGCTACACAAGAGATACAAAAAATAAATGAAACCAAAAATAGTATCATGATATGTGAAAATTTGATAAAAACAAAAGGTTTTGAAAATAATATCATTTTTGTAAATGGGGAAAGTATTAGTATTATTGTTGGCGTAGAGGAAATCAAACAAGAAGAGGTGGCTCAAATTCAAAATATTATTGCAAGAGAAATGAAAGCAAAGATAGAAAATATACATATTGCAACAAAATGAGGGCAAAAAAATAAGCCCTTATTTTTTAGGCAATATCCTTTGTTATTTTTCTAATGTATTTTCCTATTTCTTCATTAGTCAAATCTAATTCTATGATTAAGTTTCTAAGAACATCTCTTCTTGGTAAATCTTCTTCATTATCTATCCTTACATATTGTCTTAAACTAATTCCAAGAAGCTGTGACATTTTTTCTTGTGTGTATTTCTTGGACTTTCTTTTTTCTTTAATCATAAAATCACCTTAATTTATAGAATTAAAATAATTATGCCATAAATTTGGAAATAATTGTATTGACATTTTGCGACATATCCATAAACGTATAGAAATAAAAAAATTACATAAGAAATTTTATAGAATGGTAGACAAAAAATAGCTAGTATGATATAAATATAAGAGAAAAAACTCACAATCTAATGACATAAAAATAATAATGAAAAAGCAAAGGTTATAGGTAAAACCTAGAAGAAAAACCTAAATATATCTTAAATGGGGAGAAGAAAATGAAGGAATCACTAAAACAAGAAAGAGCTATCACATTAATTGCATTAGTACTAACCATTATCGTATTAATAATATTAGCAGCAGTAAGCATAGCAACCTTAACAGGAGATAATGGAATCTTGACCAAAGCACAAGAAGCAAGAGAGGCAACAAAGAAGGCTGAAATTGAGGAACAATTAAAATTAGCTCAGTTAAATGCTAAAATAAAAAAATCTGGGGGAGACATTACCATAGAAGATTATCTACAAGAGCTTACAGGAGGACAAATGGACTTTGTAGAAGGAGACACAACCAAATATGGCGATTTATATGACATATATGAAAAAGTAATAGTAATAGAAGGAAAATATATCTATGGATTAAACGAAAAAGATGGTGATGTTATATTTGAACCAAAAGGAACCGAAAATAAAATAATGCCAACTGTAAAATCGATAGAAATAGTTGAAAAAACAGAAACTACCATTAAAGTAAAAGTAACCACGATAAGAAACGATGGTGGAACATTAAAATATTATATTAAGGAAAAAGATGCAATAGAATATGATTTGGTAAAAGAACAAGAAGGAGAAGAATATACCTTTGAGAATTTAGACCCAAACAAAATTTACAGTAAAATCAAAGTAGAAGCCATAGCTCCAAATGGAGAAACAGCCTACCTAGAAATTGATTTAAAAACAGGACCAACCATAAATACTGAAATAACGGCAACAACCAATAGTATTACAATAAAAGCTAATGTCACAGATTTAGAAAATGGAATAGCGAAATATTACTTTAGTAACAATGATGGAGCAACTTGGAACCCAAAAGAAGGACAAGCAAAAAATAGTTATACATTTAACAATTTGAAACAAAATCAAACGTACCGTTTAAAAATAAAAGTAACAGATACAGCTGGAAATGAAACAATATCAGATTCTATATCAACCAAGACAGAAAGTGTACCTAATTTGGTTAATAAAGAAGATGATACGGTAAAAGGTAATATGACATTTACCTATACACCAAATACAATAACTAATACAAATGTAGTTGTAACCATTCATACAGATATATCAGGATATAGTATTCAATACACAAGAAAGGACCCAAAGGTTGAGAGCAATTGGCAACCATATGATAATACTACAAAAATAGAATTTGAAAGCAATGGAATTATTTATGCAAGATTAAAAGATAGTACAGGACAAGTAGGAGGATATGCTACAGGAAATGTTATAGGAATAGATAAAACAGCTCCAAGTGAGGCAACCATAGAATTAAGTAGTAGAAGTGCAGGAATAGGAAAAGGCATTACAGCAAATGTAACACAAAGTGACAATGTAGGTGGAAGTGGAGTTGATATTACAAAATGTAAATGGATTTTTACAAGAAATAGTAGTGAGATTGGAACTGATGAATCAAAATACACAGGAGGAACTTTTAGTACAAATCCACAAACTTTGACTTTAAATAATGCTACGATAGAAGGAAGGTATTACCTACATGTTTTAACAGTAGATAAAGTAGGTTATAAAAAGGAAACTATTTCAGAAGGTGTAACCGTTCAATTCCTTTCTTATTCTGCTCCTAGTTCGTATACGTATTCTTTTAAAGCAGGAGATAATGTAACAGCATATGTATACCCTATCAATGATAGTGGAGATAATGAGCTTCTTTTTGTAGGTTCAGGTGCTATGTATAATGAGATTACTATGTATAACTCAAGTACAGGTGTTCCTAATTGGGGATGTATGGCTAGTAATGATAGAGGAATAGTTAGAGCAGTGATTTCGGATGGTATTACAAGTATAGCTGGCTATACATTAGAAGATATTATTATACCAAGAAGTATAACACAAATAGGAGCAGGTGCCTTTTGCAACGATTCTTTACTGAAAGATATTTATATTCCTGAATCTGTTACTAATATAATGAGCAATGTAAGTATACCAACTTTTGCAGATTGTACAGCTACTATTCATGTGAAAGGAAAATCTTCTGCGCCAAGTACATGGGATTCTAGATGGCTAGAAGGCTTTAACGGAACAGTTGAATGGGAGCCTTGTATGTATTCTTTTAAAGCAGGAAATAACGTAACAGCATATGTATACCCTATTAATGATAGTCGCGATAACGAGGTGATTTTTGTAGGGTCAGGTCCAATGAAGGATGATTTTGGTCTTTCTGCTAATGGTAATATTCCAGCATGGGGATGTAGTGCTTCTGATGATAGAGGAATAGTTAGAGCAGTGATATGTAACGGTGTTACTAGTGTATCTGGATGGATCTTTTTTGGCATGAGTAAATTGGAAGAAGTTATCATCCCAAATAGTGTTACCGTAATGGGCGGTGGTTTAAGTCTTGATGGCACTGAGAGAATGACAGGTGGTACTTTTATAAATTGTATTTCACTAAGAGATATTTACATTCCTGAGCAAGTATCTAAAATGGCAGGAGGTATGTTCATAAATTGTACAGCAACCATACATGTAAAAGGAAAATCTTCTGCGCCAAGCACATGGGCTACAAGTTGGCTAGAAGCGTTCAAAGGAACAGTTGAATGGAATTGTCCACATGAATAAACGAGGTGAAAAATGAAGAAAAAATGGAAAATACTATTAGTAGTAGTGTGCTTAATCATAGCCACTACTGCTAGCATAGTAATATATCAAAAAACATACCAAAAAAATATTGTAGTAAAAAATAAAAATATGATTCAACAAGGTTTATTCCAATTCAAAGACTTAAATGGTAATGGAAAATTAGATGCTTATGAAGATTGGCGATTATCCAGTCGGAGAAAGAGCAAAAGATTTAGTGAAGCAGATGACTCTAGAGGAAAAAGCTGGCATGCTTATGATTCATTCGCAATTTAGTGCTGTTTCGCAAAAAGATGAGACATTAACTAGCATGAATGGAAAATTAAATGAAGCAGAAGCCTCTAGTGAGACAAAAATTTATCTAAATTATAGCGGAAATACAAAAACCATAAAAGACTTAAATATCAGACATATCATTACAAGAGAATTTATCAAAGCAGAGGAAATAGCGCAATGGAACAATGCGATGAATGAATTGGCAGAAAGTACACGATTAGGAATTCCAGTTCAAATAACCTCTAATCCTAAAAACAGTTCTGATATGTTATTAGCTGATTTTAAGAACAGTAATAATACCATATATCCATCTACTTTAGGAATAGCAGCAGCAAGCTTAGGAGAAGAGAAAGCCAAAGGTAATTCAAAAATCGTAAAAGAATTTGCTGAAATCGTAAAAAATGAATTTATGGCATCTGGCATTCGAAAAGGATACATGTATAGTGCAGATGTTATGACAGATGCTAGATGGGCAAGAAACAGTGAGACTTTTGGGGAAAATGTAGATTTTGTAAGCAAAGCCATACAAACCATAATAGAAACATTACAAGGCGGAAAAAAATTGAAGGCAAATGGTGTTGCCTTAACGGTAAAGCATTTTCCAGGTAGTGGAGCGAGAAACAATGGGAATGATTCTCATTATGAAGCTGGCAGATATTCACCATATAAAACGGAAAACAGTTTGGAAAAATATCACCTAAAACCATTTGAAACAGCGATAAAAGCAGGCGTATCTTCTATCATGCCATACTATTCACAACCAGACCCTAACAGTGCAAAACAAACCTATCAAAATGAGACTATTGATATGACAGGAAGTTCTTATACGTATAATCAAGAGTTTTTAAATAACCTATTAAGAGAAAAGATGCAATTTAAAGGATATATCAATACCGATAGTGGTGTCATTGATTTCATAAGTTGGGGAGAAGAGAATAAAACCAATAGCGAAAAAGTAGCAAAAGCAATCAATTCTGGCGTAGATTTAATATCAGATACCAACCATGTAGAGTGGGTAATAGAAGCAGTAAAACAAGGATTATTGACCGAAGAAAAAGTAAATGAAGCAGTCGAAAGAGTAGCAATCGAAATGTTTGAACAGGGTCTTTTTGAAAACCCATATGTAGAAGCAGAAAAAGCAAAAGATATAGTAGCAACCCAAGAAAACATCGATAAAGCTTATGAAGTACACCAAAAATCAGTTGTGCTATTAAAAAATCAAGAGGAAGCTTTACCAATTAAGCCGAAAAACGAACAAGAAAATATAAAAGTATATGTAGAAGAATATGGAACAACAGGAAGAATGATAGCGGATGCTTTAGCAACCAGACAATATCCAATAGAAATCGTAGAAGATTATCAGCAAGCTGATTATTTTATCACCTATTTATCAGGAAAGACAACCAAAGAAACAATATGGGATTTGAATTTAAAAGATATGATAGGAGAAAAATACGAAGCATGGATTGCAACTGGTAACCACATAAAGGAAAAGGGAGGAAAAAGAATAACCATTATCAACTTTAACACAGCCTTCATTCTAGATGGAATTGAACAATATTCAGATGCCATTTTAGGAGGATTTAGAACCTATACTTGTGCGATTATGGACGTGATGACTGGAAAAGTACAGGCGACAGGAGTGTTACCATTTACGTTACCAGCTAACAGTGACGTAGTAGCGATTGATGAAAAGGGAGAATGTGCTTCTCCAAATGATGTTCCTGGTTATGATAAAACACAATATATGAAGGATAATAAGGTTTATGAATATATCGATCAACAAGGAAACAAATATGTTTGTGGCTTTGGACTAAATGGAAAATAATTTTGAGACTGGAAGATGATTTTGGGGACGGAGGAAAAAATCATGATGAGTGGTAAGTTTGAATAGC
>CAOJZE010000062.1 GCA_948466095.1 uncultured Clostridium sp. | reverse complement strand
AGGGGGAAGAAACATATGGATAGAGATTTTGACCAAGAAAAAATATTAGATAAGATGAGAGCATTAAGAGATGCTAGAGAAACAGAGATTGCGGATAAACAATTCTATAAAAACCGTAAAAATTCAGAGGAAAAAGTCTTAAATGTAAAGTATTTGGGACAATTTGATACCATTGGCGATGTATATTTAGTGGTAGAACAACTACAAGATAAAGATGGTAAGGTATTTCAAGTAGAGAGATATGAGACAGAAAAGGGAGAAGTAATTGGTGGGAATAATAAATCCGATGCTTATGATTTTATTCTATTGAGTGAAAAATATAAAGGAAAAGACCAGTTGCTAGAACAATTACAAAGTTTAAATAAAGAGGGCTTGTTAGATTTAAACGAGATGGAGCAAGACAGATTAGATGCTGTTGCAAAAGAATTAGGGATAACAACAAAGGATTTGAAAAAAATAGTTGAGATTGACGCAGATAAAGAAATAGAAACAAAAGAGGAAAGAGAAGCGGCAGAAGAGGAGGAACGAGAGGAAAATGTACTGTCAGAAGACGAACTAGAAAGCATATCTTCTAAAACAGAAATCGATGTTAATCAAAAAGTAACAGATAGTGAAACAATGGCATCTTTATTAAATGTGCAAGGGAAAGGCTATCAAAAAATTCAAGTGATAGAATCCGATAACTTGGAAGAAGCCAATAGTACAAGATTTAGTTTTGTGGGAATCAAACAAGTAAAAACGAAAGACCCTAAAACTGGAAAAATTGGTAAACAAACAGTGGCAGAAAAAATAGATACGTTAGAGCAAAGATATGGACAAAGTCCAAACAAGGGAGTTGATAGCTTAAATAGGGATGGAAGCCAATTAGAAGAAAAGAAAATGCAATCTATTTATCAGATAAAGGGCGATAATGAGAATCAAGTAGGAATTCATATTGGTTCAGTTGGAACGATAGAAGTTTCATATATTAGGACACCAAGACAAGATAATGGGGAGGCGATTAGTATTCCTATTGAAACACATTCCGTTAGACCGACTACAAGGGAAGCCAGAGAATTTATGAATAGGAATCGAAATACGGATGTAGAAGAAGAGACAAAAAGGGTAGAAGAATATAGAGAAGCGGGCTGTGATGATATAAGTATAACAGAAATTAAGGATAATTCCTCTGATGTTCGACATATCTATATAGACGAATCCTATTTAGATCAATTAGTAGATGAAATTTTAGAAAGATATGACGAATTAGGAGAAACCTATAATAGGGAAGATATCAAAGATAAAATAGAAGAAATGGTAGAAGAAAGAGGGCAAATGCCAGAACGAGAGGAAATAATCCAGAAGATAGGTACCGAAATGATGGGAGAGGCACGGAAGAGAGCATGAACAACCAGGAATTTAAACTGGCTCAACATGAACCACTGTCTTATAAATCTTATCTAATCCATTGATAGTATTTTCAAGGCTATCAGCCAATTTATGACTTTCAAAAGTGGACATATTACCATCTAAGCAAATGGTTAAAAATACAAGATATTTGTCACCAACAGGAGTAGAGACAATGGTTTCTACTTCTTTAATTTCTTCATAAGTATGAATCATATCTAAAATTAATTTTTTTGTTTTATCATCTACACTAATATCCATCAAAACATTATAACTTTCGATGAAAATAGTAATCCCAGTATAACAAATCCAAAGGGAGATGCCAATGCCAACGATACTATCAAACCAATAGATATTAGCTAAAGTCAGTAAAACAGATAGTAAAGTAAAAGTCGTTACGATGCAATCATTTTTGTGGTCCTTCATATTGGCTTCTAATAATATGTTGTGGTGTTTTTGATAAGCTCGTTTGGTATATAAGAAAAGCCATAATTTGGTGATAATGGTTGCGACACATACGACTACTAAGAACCAAGAAAAGTGAAGCTCACTACCTTTTACTAAAGTGATGACAGAATCGTATAGTAATTTACTAGATACAAAAATCATAGAAATACTAATAAACATAGAAAAGATGTATTCTGCTTTTCCATGTCCTAAATTATGGTCTTCATCATGAGGCACACTGGCAATTTTATTTCCAATAAAAGTCATCAAAGAGGCAAAAATATCACCTGCACTGTTAAAGCTATCTGCTATCATAGCTTGACTATGACTAACAAACCCAATGATGGCTTTGATGATTAATAAAAAAATGTTTCCTATCATGCCATATATTCCAGCTTTTTTGGTGATTGCAAATTTTTCGTTCATAAAAACCTCCACTTTTTCTATATCTATGATTATAACACAAAAAATAATCAGTTGCAAAAAAAAATCAGACATGCTATAATTGAAAAGTAATACAAAAGGGAAAACAAAAGAGGTGTAAAAATGGCGATATACACAATTATATATCTATTAATATTTGTAATATTTGCCTTAATAGCATATGCTATATTGCAAATTAAGATGTTTGGTATGAAGGTAAAAGATTTTTGGTCTTTTATTGAAGCAAACCAAATGTTAGATAAATTATATACATTTGCTAGACAATACGAAAATATGTCACCACAAGAGCAATTAATATACTTGTCAGAAGCAGAAAAAATATTTAAGGCATTTGATAATGTGCCAGATGCTTTGTGGGAGGAAGAATATGATAAATATAAAACGGTGTTATCGAAATATAAAGATATTAAAATGATTCGATGGGCAGAAGAAAATAAATAGGAAACCTGATTTTGGGGACGGAGGAAAAAATCATGATAGGTAGTAAATTTTGATTATTTACAAATTATAACCTATCATGATTTTTTCCTCCGTCCCCAAAAGCAGGTTTCCTGTTCTTAAATTCGAATGATGAATAAACTTAAAAACACATAGGCATAACGAAAGGCTTGTTTTCTAAACAATTTGGATTGAAACACGTCAAAGGTTTCGGATAAGGCACAATATTTGTCAACAAATGTTAAGATAAAACCTTCTATGGATTTAGGAAATGCAATCGTAACAGGCCACATATGTTTTATAATAATATCTTTTTCTTTCTCGTTTAAATCGAATAATTTACACGCGTTTTCGCAAGCTTTCTTTCCATGCGTAAAAGCATGGAATCCTTTTCTATCTGGTTGTCTTACTCGCCAATCGTACAAAAATAAATCATGAAGCATAGCAGCACGAGTTAATGATTGGTAATCTAAATGATATTTTTTAGCAATGATAAAACAGTAATAAGCAGCTGTATAGCAATGCTCAAAACAACTGGTTTCATAATGTTGTCTATAATTTTTCATTTCTTGTATGGTTTCATTATGAATCAATTCTTTTATAATTTTTTGAAATTCTTTATCATTATCTGATAATTCTTTTATCAATGGTTTCATGTGTATCCCTCTTATATTCATTTCTATGTACTTCAAAGTTAATTATAGCATATAGAGAGTAGATAATGCAAATTTCTACAAAAAATTAAGAATTGTTTAAGAGTTTTTCTAATATTTGAATGGCATTCGTAGCAGCCCCTTTTCTTAAATTATCAGCAACAACCCATAAATTGATACCATTTTTAATACTAAAATCTCGTCTAATCCTTCCCACAAATACCTCATCATTTCCATTGGCTTTGCTAGCTAAAGGATAGAAATTTTTTTCAGGATGGTCTACAACAAGAATTCCTGGGAAATTTTCTAATAATAAACGAATGTCATAAATGTCAAATTCCTTTTCTAGTTCAAGGTTGATGGATTCACCATGACAATTTGTGACAGGAACTCTAACAGCTGTTGCTGTAATTGGTAGATGGGGATGATGTAATATTTTTCTTGTTTCCTCTATCATTTTGTATTCTTCTTTGGTGTAACCATGTTCCATAAAAACGTCAATGTGGGGAATACAGTTGTTATAAATAGAATAAGGGAGTTTTTTTAAGTCTGTTTCATTTGCTCTGTTTTCTAAATCCTCGATACCGAATCGACCAGCTCCTGAAACAGCTTGATAAGTAGAATAGACAATTCTTTTAATCGTATATTTTCTATCAATGGCTTTTAAAGGAAGCATAGCTTGAATGGTGGAACAATTGGGGTTGGCTATGATTCCATGATGAGAAAAAATATCTTCTGGATTTACTTCTGGTACAACAAGTGGGACATCTGGATGCATACGAAAAACACTACTGTTGTCGATGACAATACAACCTTTTGATACAGCAATGGGTGCGTATTTTTCTGATACACTACCACCAGCACAAAAAATAGCATAATCAAAGTGAGTGTCAAAAGATGTTTCGTTTAATTCACATATGATATAATCTTGCCCTAAAAATCGAATTTTAGAACCAGCGGATTTAGCAGAAGAGAAAAGGGTATAAGAGATATGAGGCAAAGCTTTTTCTTCTAAGACTCTTAAAACCGTTCTTCCGACTAAACCACTGGCTCCTACAATAGCAACTTTATAATTGCTTGGCATAAAAATACCTCCTTACGTTTAGAATGTTCTATTGATAAAATATGCTAAATAAATGAGATTGCTACTCAAAAAAAATAGATAAATTTTTAGAATAAAAGGTAACTAAGAATAAGTAGTAATGTATGAAAAACAAAAAAGAAAAAATGTTCGTAAAAAGTATTGACAATTTATAAAAATCGAGATACAATAAGTGCGAACATATTTTTAGTGAAATTTAGGAGGTACTATTATGATAACAACACTACATATAAAAAATATAGGAATTATAGAAGATATAACCATTGATTTAAATGAAGGTTTAAATGTATTAACAGGAGAAACAGGAGCAGGGAAAACATTAATTATTGATTCCCTACAAATTATATCAGGAGGTAGATTTTCAAAAGAAATGATTCGAAAAGGAGAAAGCCAGTCTTTTGTCGAATTGTGCCTATATGAACCAGAAAATGAAAAAGCAATCGATGGAAATATTATAGTATCTAGAGAAATTAGTTTACATGGTAAAAATATGTGTAAAATCAATGGAAGAATGGTAACAGTAAATGAATTAAAAGAATTTATGAGTCAATTCATTGAAATACATGGACAAAATGATAATCAAAATTTATTAGAAAACAAAATGCATTTAAACTATTTAGATGGCTTTGTTGGGGAAGAAATTTTAGCCAAAAAGCAAAAATATGCTGAACTATATGATAAATATTGCGAAATCAAACAAGAGTTGAAAAATAATTTTGGAGATGAAAAAGAAAGACAAAGAAAATTAGATTTATTACAATATCAAATCAAAGAAATTGAAGAAGCTAATTTAAAAACAAAGGAAGAGGAAGAATTAGAAGAAAAAAGAAAGATTATTTTAAATGCAGAAAAAATCACAGAAAATTTGAAGGAAGCAGACACTTTAATTTCAGAAAATGGCATTGATAGTATTAGTATGGCAATCCGAGCCTTAGAAAAAATTGAACAAATGGATAGTAAATACGAAAAAGCTTCTAGTGAATTAAAAAACATTTATTATGAATTACAAGAATTAGCGAGAGATGTAAATAGTTATAAAAGTGATATGGATTTTGATGAAGAGGAAAGAAACTTTATAGAAGAAAGATTGGATTTGATTTGTGCTTTGAAAAGAAAGTATGGAAATACCATAGTGGAAATTTTAAAATACAAGGAAACCATGAAAGAAGAAGTGGAGCATATTGAAAATTTAGAAGAATACAATGAACAATTAAAAAAAGAACAAAATGAAATAGAAGAACAAATGAAATTATTAGCCAATCAAATGCATGAAATAAGAGAGAAAAAGGCAAGCGAATTACAAGGAAAGATTAATCAAGAATTAGAAGAACTGGAAATGAAATATGCTAAAATAAATGTTAAAGTGACTTATTTGGAAAATGAATATTTAAAAACGGGAAAAGATAAAGTAACTTTTTATATTATTACGAATAAAGGAGAAGAGGAAAAGGAATTGTCTAAAATAGCTTCAGGAGGAGAAATGGCAAGAACTATGTTGGCGATTAAAAAGGTATTAGCAGATACCGACAAAATGCCAGTGCTTGTATTTGATGAAATTGATACAGGAATTAGTGGAAAGGCAGCAAATGCAGTAGCCAATAAATTGAAAAAGATTGCGAATAGTCATCAAGTTATGTGTATATCCCATTTGCCAAATATAGCAGCTATGGCAGATTATAATTATTTTATTAGTAAAGAAATTGAAGAAAATAGAACAAAAACACAAATTAAATTATTACAAGAAAATGAAGTGATTGAAGAAATTGCAAGAATTTCTTCTGGGGAGATTAATGAAATAAGTTTGCGATATGCCAATGAATTGAGAAATAAAAAGGCTTCTTAAACTATCTCTTTGCATAAACTAGAAAAAAATGGATAAAATAGAAAGGAGAAAAAGAAGAAAGGAATGTTATAAGAAGTGAAAGATTTTTTAGAAATTGCGGATGTAAAAGCCTTAGAAATTTTAGATTCGAGAGGAAATCCAACTCTTCAAGTAGAAGTAGTAACAGAAGGGGGATTTCGAGGAATTGCTTCTGTACCATCAGGAGCATCCACAGGAAGCTTTGAAGCAGTTGAATTACGAGATGGAGAAAAATCTAGATATTTTGGAAAAGGCGTTCAAAAGGCAGTAGAAAATGTTAATAAAAAAATAAGTAAAAAAATAATTGGAATGAATGTGTATGCACAAAGGAAAATTGACCAAGAATTAGTAAAACTAGATGACACACCCAATAAATCTAATTTAGGTGCCAATAGTCTATTAGGAGTATCCTTAGCAGTAGCAAAAGCAGCAGCTGAATCATTAGATATGGAATTATACCAGTATATTGGAGGAATTCAAGCAAAAGAATTGCCAGTTCCTATGATGAATATTTTAAATGGAGGTAAACATTCTGAAAATAATATTAGCATACAAGAATTTATGATAATGCCAATTGGAGAAATCACTTTTCAAGAGAGATTACGAAGAGGTGTTGAGGTTTATCACACTTTAAAAAAAGTTTTAAAAGAGAAAGGATATGCAGTAGGTGTTGGAGATGAGGGAGGATTTGCACCTAATTTAGAAAATGAGGAGCAAGCTTTAGACCTTATTATAGAAGCTATAAAAAAAGCAGGATATGAGCCAGGAAAAGATATTGTTTTAGCTTTAGATATTGCTAGTACAGAAATGTATGATGAAGCGCAAAAGATTGGAAAAGAGGGATATTATTTCTGGAAAACAAAACAATTAAAAACAAAAACAGAAATGATACAATATGTTGTGGATTTATGTGATAAATATCCAATTGTTTCAGTAGAAGATGGATTAGCAGAAGAGGATTGGGAAAGTTGGAAAGAGCTAACAAGTCAGTTAGGAGATAAAGTACAGTTAGTAGGAGATGACTTGTTTGTAACCAATCCAAAGCGTTTAAGAAACGGAATTGAAAAAAATATTGCCAATAGCATTTTAATCAAGCCAAATCAAATAGGAACTTTAACAGAAACGTTAGATACTATTTATATGGCAAAAAGTAATGGATATCGAACAGTAATTTCACACCGTTCAGGAGAAACAGAAGATACAACCATTGCTGATATAGCAGTTGGGGTAAATGGCGGACAAATAAAAACAGGCGCACCTTGTAGAGTAGATAGAGTGGCTAAATATAATCGTCTTTTGAAAATCGAATCAGAATTGGATTAAGGAATCATTTTTAGAAATAGAGAATAGAAGACATTCAAAAAAGCAAAGAAAACTGTTCTTATATTTAGATAGTTTTCCTTGCTTTTTTTATAAAATCTATTTCGTTTTTTTATGAAGAATTATTAATTTTGTGATAGAGTAAATTAACAAGCTAACAACAAAGACACCAAAACCAATTAATGTAAAACTACCAGCTTTAGGTAATGCGATAGGAGAGGTAGTAGGATTTTTATTAGAAATGTTGTTAATTGGTTCAGATAATTTTAGCTTTGGCGAAATATTAGAAGTTTTAGTTTGTTGCTTGCCATTTAAGTCAGTGTAATTAATATCAACTTTTTCATTTGTATTTAATATTTTACCAACAATAGAAGCATCAAAGTTTTCTTTTAATTTTAATTTATATTGTACAGTAGCTGTTTGACCACTGGCTAATTCTGGTATGGTCCAAGTAATCGAATTTGTTGCAGTATCTATCTTGGTAGAGATATTTCCTATATTAGCATTGGAAACATAAGAAAAGTCAAAATTCTTTACAATTTCTTCCGGGAAATAATCTACAATGTTGATATTTTTAAGTGTTTTTTCGATAGGAGCTAATGTTTTATAAATATCATCTGTAATGGTCTGTTCGATTTCTGTATCGGTTACATAGTAGAAACTGCCAACAGAAGGATTCGTTTGTGAACCGAATATTTCTGTTATGATTTGTCCAAAGCTTTTGGTTGTTGTGACAGGGACATAAGCCTCATCAGAGATACCTGTTAACATAGTAACAAGTTTAATTCCTTGTGTATTAATTGCTTGCAATTGCTGTTTTGTCTTTTGGATAACATCATCAGAATAATAAACCTTATCATAAGCAATAGCTACATTTGGAACACCATCTGTCAAAACAATCATATATTTATTATTTTGGCTTTGGGTGAATTGTTGACTAGCCAACAAAAGACCAGCTTGTAAATTGGTTCTAGAACCGTTTGTTTCTATATTAGAAATAGCATTTGTTAAAGAAGAGGAGTCATCACTTAATTTTGAAACGATGCTAGCATCCTCAAGAGTTCCTTCTTTGCTTGTGTCAGTATTGGTTGAGAAACTTACAATTCCTATTTTTAATTCTGCGTTATCTTTTAAAAGCTTTGAAATTAAATTTTTAGCAGATTCAAAAATTAATTTTTTTCTTGTGGTATTTTCTGAAACAGTATCTAACATACTATCTGAATTGTCTAAAACCAACATAATTTCTCCTGTTGGCTTTTCTGCTATTTCTTCATTGGTAACTTGTAATTGTATGGTAATTTCCTTATTTTTTAAATCTTTGCTAATCACTTTCTTTTCAAATTTCGAATGCTCTCCTAACGGAATCGTACAAATTGGCTCTTCTACTATTTGCATGGAAACAGTTTGATAAGAAGCAAAAGAAATATTAGCTATTAAAATTAGGATTAAGAAAATGCTTATTATAATTTTATTTTTCATATTAGATAATTCTCCTTTATATTTTTTCAATAATAGTATAACACAAATTCAAAATTATACAAGTTATTTACCATTTAAGTTTCGGTTTTTTTGAGCAGCATACCCCTCAAAAAAACGAAACTTAAAATTTACCATATTTTTATGCTACAAGGATTGGGGACGGAGGAAAAAATCAGATACAAAAATCAAAAAAACACTTGTAAAGTAATGGAAGATATGTTAAAATATTTATTAGAAATTTAGAAAGCCAAATAAAAAGCAAAGTAGATATATGAAAAAGAAATAGAAAGAGAAAATGGTCGAGGCTGAAAGCCATTTACAAAAATATATTGAAATTTCACTTTTTAGGTCTTTTTCCGAAATGGGCGAAATAAAACAGAGTAAGAAAAAGCGGTCGAACCGTTAAAACGAAAACGAGATTAGTAAAGAAAACTAATGAATTTAGGTGGTACCACGAATGATAGCCATTTCGTCCTAGAAAATTGGGCGAGGTGGCTTTATGTATTTGTTGCTATTTGCCAAAAAAGGATGTGAATAAAAATGAAACAGGATAAAAATTTAGAATATTATTTAGATTCTAGAATTTATACAAGTGAAGAAATACAAAAAAGCATAGAACAAACCAAAAAGGATTTTCCGAATAAAAAGGTAAAAGTCAATATTCGTTTAAATGATTTTGGAGTGTATATTATTACTTTTAAATTTGAAAATAAAAACAATTATTTTAACAAAATCAAAATCAGTTTTTGGAAAAAGTTTCAGAAGAATGTATGCTTAGAAAAAGAAAAGAAAAGTAGATTAGAGCAATATTATGGCGAAAATCGTTATGGAAAATACAAACCAACTCAGACCTATCGCCCTTATTAGTTTGGAAATAAAAGGAAGGAGAAAAAAGAATGAAAGAAGAAATTGCAAAAATTAAGGAGAATTCAATCCAAGAAATCACTCATTGTAAAGAAGAAAAAGAGTTAAGTGAATTAAAAGTAAAGTATTTAGGAAAAAAAGGAGAATTGACAGTTGTATTAAGAGGTATGGGGAATTTGGCACCAGAAGAGAGACCAGTAATAGGAAGCTTGGTAAATCAAGTAAGAGATGAATTGGAAAAATTAGTGCAAGAAAAAGAAAAAGAATTTAAAGCAAAAGAATTAGAAAACAAATTAAAAACGGAAAACATAGATGTAACAGAACCAAGCAAAAAAGTAAATTTAGGTTCTCTCCATCCTATTACACAAATTGTGGAGGAAGTAGAAGAGATTTTCTTAGGAATGGGATACCAAATAGCAGATGGACCAGAGGTAGAAAAGGCAATTTATAATTTTGATAAATTAAATACGCCACCCGACCATCCAGCAAGGGATTTACAAGATACTTTTTATATTACAGAGGACATTGTTTTAAGAAGTCAAACCTCTCCTGTGCAAGCAAGAGTTATGGAAAATCAAAAACCACCGATTAAAATCATTTGTCCAGGTGCAGTGTATCGTTCTGATAGTGTAGATGCTACGCATTCTCCAGTATTTCATCAAATAGAAGGATTGGTAGTAGACAAAAATATTGCGATGACAGATTTAAAAGGAACATTAGAAATGTTTGCTAAAAAATGTTTGGGAGAAAATACAAAAATTCGATTTCGACCACATCATTTTCCATTTACAGAGCCAAGTGCAGAGGCTGACGTTTCTTGCTTTGTCTGTGGAGGAAAAGGTTGCAAAGTATGCAAAGGAGAAGGTTGGATTGAATTATTAGGATGTGGAATGGTACATCCGAAGGTTCTAAAAAATTGTGGCATTGACCCAGAAGAATATTCCGGATTTGCCTTTGGATTTGGGGTAGAAAGAATTGCTATGGCAAAATTTGGAATCGAAGACATGAGGTTATTATTTGAA
>CAOJZE010000061.1 GCA_948466095.1 uncultured Clostridium sp. | reverse complement strand
GTTTTTGGATTGATTTCTAACACTTCTCCTGTTTTACCTTTGTCATTTCCTGATAAAACTTGAACGTTATCGCCTTTTTTGATTCTCATTTAGGAATTTCCTCCTTTTCTTTATTTTTTGTAAAATTAATTCAAAATGGTAAGATGTGCATTTTGCTGATACTGTTAAGCTTTAGCTATTACAGTATCAGTATGCAAATGAATTTTATATTCATTTGCTTTCATTTCACTAACTTCAAGCTGAAGGCGTACATAGATACGTCGAAATTTTTAAAGTCTACCATCTCTCTTCGCTCGATTGCATAAGTTAGCTGTAGTTCGCTTTGCTTCACACAGCTAACTCAAAAATGTGCAGATTGCCATTTTCAATTAATTTCTCTAAAGTTCACAATCTCACTTTGTTCGGATTGCGTAAGTCATCTGTAATTCGCTTCGCTCAAACAGCTGACTTAAAGAACTTCTGGAGCTAATGAAAGAATTTTCATATACTCCTTCTCTCTCAATTCTCTTGCAACTGGTCCAAAGATACGAGTTCCCTTTGGCGTTCCATCTTCTTTAATAATAACAGCTGCATTTTCATCAAATTTTATATATGAACCATCTGCTCTTCTTAATCCACTCTTAGATCTAACAATAACAGCTTTTACAACATCACCTTTTTTAACAACGCCACCTGGTGTTGCTGATTTAACAGAAGCAACTATAACATCTCCTATATTAGATGTTTTTCTAAATGAGCCTCCTAAACATCTGATACACATAATTTCTTTCGCCCCTGTGTTGTCTGCTACTTTTAATCTTGATTGTTGTTGTATCATTTTGGTTCCTCCTTTCCTACTTTATATCTGCTTTTTCTACAACTTCAACTACTCTCCATCTTTTATCTTTAGAAAGTGGTCTTGTTTCCATTACTTTTACTTTATCACCCATTTGGCAAACATTTTCTTCATCATGTGCTTTTAATTTGTAAGTTCTTTTTACTGTTTTACCATATACTTTATGACTAACACTAGTTTGAACAGCTACTACTACTGTTTTATCCATCTTATTAGATGTCACTGTACCAATCATAACTTTACGAAGATTTCTTTCTTCCATTTAGATTTCTCCTTTCTACTTTATGCTTTTTTGGTTTCTGCTATTTTTCTTTCTGTTAATACCGTATTTATTTTAGCTATATCTTTTTTAACCTCTTTTATTTTCATAGGATTATCTAATCCATTGGTAGCTAAACTAAATTTTAATTTGAACAATTCTGTTTTTAGTTCACCTAATTCTTTCTCTAAATCTGGTGAAGACATTTCTCTTATTTTATTTATCTTCATCATTTTCACCTACCTTCTCTGTTTCTCTTGCTACAAATTTTGTTTTGTTAGGTAGTTTGTTCATAGCAAGTCTTAAGGCTTCTCTTGCAGTTTCTTCTGGTACTCCAGCAATTTCAAACATAACTCTTCCTGGTTTTACCACTGCTACCCAATATTCCGGTGCACCTTTACCTTTACCCATACGAGTACCGATTGGTTTTGCTGTTATTGGTTTGTCTGGAAAGATTTTAATCCAAACTTTTCCACCTCTTTTTATATAACGAGTCATAGCAACTCTGGCTGCTTCAATTTGATTTCCTGTAATTAAAGCACCTGTTACAGCTTGAATTCCATATTCTCCATCTGTTACTTTATTCCCTCTTGTTGCCTTTCCTCTCATTCTACCTTTTTGTACTTTTCTATGTTTTGTTCTTTTTGGCATTAATGGCATTATTGGTCTCCTCCTTCCATTTTCTTCTCTGGAAGAACTTCTCCTTTATAAATCCAAACTTTTACACCGATTTTACCATAGGTTGTATCTGCTTCTGCAAATCCATAATCAATATCAGCTCTTAAAGTTTGTAGTGGAATATTTCCTTCTTTATAGAATTCAGTTCTAGCCATGTCAGCTCCACCTAATCTTCCAGATACAGCAGTTTTAATTCCTAAAGCACCTGCTTTCATAGATTTTTGCATACATTGTTTCATCGCTCTTCTGAATGAAATTCTTCTTTCTAATTGTCCTGCAATATTTTCTGCTACTAATTGAGCATCTGTATCCATATTTTTAACTTCTACGATGTTTAAATTAACATCTTTACCAATTAATTTTGTTAATTCTGCTTTTACACTTTCTACGCCTGCTCCACCTTTTCCAATAACAATTCCTGGTTTTGCTGTGTGTAAATTAACCTTGATTGCTTTAGCTGTTCTTTCAATTTCAATTTTAGAAATACCAGCAAGATATAATTTTTTCTTTAAAAATTTACGAATCTTTTGGTCTTCTACTAAATAATTTGCAAAGTTTCTTGAATCTGCATACCATTTAGAATTCCAATCTTTTATGATTCCAACTCTTACTCCTGTTGGATGTACTTTTTGTCCCATATTATTTCTAGTCCTCCTTTTCTTTCAAAACTATTGTAATGTGACTTGTTCTTTTTCTAATTCTTACTGCTGAACCTTTTGCAGCTGGACGTATTCTTTTTAAAGTTGGTCCTTGATTGCTATAGATTTCAGCAACATATAAATTCTCATGTTTCATTTCATGATTATTCTCAGCATTTGCTATAGCTGATTTTAATAATTTCTCTATAATTTCTGATGATGCTTTTGGTGTAAATTTTACGATAGCTAAAGCTTCATCTACATCTTTTCCTCGAATTAAATCTGCTACGATTTTAACTTTTCTAGCGGAAATTCTAACATATTTCAAGGTTGCTCTTGCTTCGTTTCTAACTAATGTTTCTTGCTCTTGCACTTTTCTTACCTCCTCGCTTTGACAAGGGCCACTCCTTTTACCCTAAGGTATCCACTATAGTTTAAGGGGTGTCCCTTACCCTTGTGAATTAGTGTTCACCCTTATTTTATTTTCTATATTATTTGTTAGTCTTTTTATCTCCTGCATGACCTTTGAAGGTTCTTGTAGGAGCAAATTCACCTAATTTATGACCAATCATTTCTTCTGCTATATAAATAGGAACATGTTTTCTTCCATCATGTACAGCAATTGTATGACCAACCATTTGTGGATATATTGTTGAAGCTCTTGACCATGTTTTTAGAACTTCTTTATTTCCAGATTCATTCATAGCTTCTACTCTTTTTAACAGTTCAGGCGCTACGTATGGTTTTTTCTTGCTTGATCTTGACATATTTTAAATGTCCTCCCTTCTTTTTTTCTAAGGTTCACAATCTCCCTTTGGTCGATTGCGTAAGTTATCCGTAAAACTCGCTTCACTCGTTAACGGCTAACTCATTTTCTTCTCTTAACAATAAACTTATTAGATTGTTTCTTTTTATTTCTTGTTTTGTATCCAAGTGCTGGTTTACCCCAAGGTGTCATTGGACCTGCGTGTCCTACTGGTGCTCTACCTTCACCACCACCATGAGGGTGATCGACTGGATTCATAACTGAACCTCTAACAGTTGGTCTAATTCCCATATGTCTTTTTCTACCAGCTTTACCAATTTTAACATTCTCATGATCACTATTTCCGATTACTCCAATCGTAGCTCTACATGTTGCTAAAATTAATCTCATTTCTCCTGATGGAAGTCTTACATGGGCATATTTTCCTTCTTTTGCCATTAATTGTGCACTTTGTCCTGCTGCTTTTACTAATTTTCCACCTTGTCTTGGATTTAACTCAATGTTATGAATTAAAGTACCTACTGGAATTGAGCTAATTGGCATACAGTTTCCTGGTTTGATGTCAGCCGTTTCTCCAGATATTACTTTGTCTCCATCTTTTAATCCTTGTGGAGCTAAGATATATGCTTTTTCCCCATCTTCGTATTCCACTAATGCGATATTAGCACTTCTGTTTGGGTCATATTCAATTCCTATTACCGTTGCTGTCATATCATCTTTTCTTCTTTTAAAATCTACAATTCTATATTTTTGTCTATTTCCACCACCTTGATGTCTTACTGTGATTCTTCCATATGAGTTTCTTCCTGCATTTTTCTTTTTCTTTGCTAATAAAGATTTTTCAGGAGTTTTCTTTGTGATTTCTCCAAAGTCTGAAACCGTCATATTTCTTCTAGATGGTGTATAGGGTTTAAAGTGTTTCATTCCCATTTTTATTTCTCTCCTTTTTTATTTATTTTCCGAGTTATTTCTCGATATTTTTCTTTTTTATGATTTTATGCTCCCATGAACTCATCAATTGAGTCTTTGTATTTTTTCGCAACTTTTGTTGCTTTTCCACCTTTCGCTAAATAAGATGTATCTTCTGGATTGGTATCAATTGTAACAATTGCTTTTTTCCAATCGGAAGTCTTACCAATGTGATAACCAACTCTTTTCTTTTTACCATTTACATTCATGGTATTCACTTTTAATACTTTTACCTCAAAAAGTTTTTCAACAGCTTTTGCTATTTCCACTTTTGTTGCTTTTTTATTTACTTTGAAAGTGTATTTTCCCTCTTGTAATAAATCGTTACTCTTTTCTGTAACAATTGGTGCTACAATAATCTCTTCTGGTTTCATTTAAGCGTACACCTCCTCTAATTTTTTAACAGTATCTACTGGTAAAATTAGATTTGTATATTTTAATAAATCAAATACATTAATATTGTTTGCTGTAATTGCTTTAACCCCTTCAATATTTCTTGCTGACATGTAAACATTTTTATTGTTTTCTGGAAGAACAATTAATGTTTTTCCTTCTACTTTTAAATCTGTTAAAGCCTTTACCATTGTCTTTGTTTTGATTTCTTTTATTTCTAATTTATCTACTACTGTTAATTCTTTTTCTAATACTTTAGAACTTAAGATTGATTTAATGGCCAATCTTCTTTCCTTTTTATTAACGGTATATTTGTAAGAACGAGGTTTTGGTCCTAATGCTATACCACCTTTAATCCATTGCGGACTTCTTGTTGAACCTTGTCTTGCTCTACCTGTTCCTTTTTGTCTCCATGGTTTTTTACCACCACCAGAAACTTCTGCTCTTGTTTTAGTACTTTGTGTACCTTGTCTTTGATTAGCTAAATAATTTACAAGTACGCTATGTACAATATTTTCATTTGGTTCAATTCCAAATACATTTTCAGCTAATTCTATATCACTTACTTTTTTACCTTTTAAATCGTATACGTCTACTTTTGGCATTTCGTATTTCCTCCTTCCTTCTATTTAGTAGCCTTTACAGCTGATTTTACTTTTAGGATAGCTCCTTTTGCTCCAGGAACGCTTCCTTTTACTAAAATTACATTTTTATCCATATCAACTTTTACAACGTCTAGGTTTTGTATCGTAATCGTAACTCTTCCCATATGTCCTGGTAATTTCTTACCTTTGAATACTCTACCTGGTGTTGATGTGGAACCCATTGAACCTGGTCTTCTATGATACATAGAACCATGTCCCATTGGTCCTCTATGTTGTCCATGTCTCTTGATAACACCTTGGAATCCTTTTCCTTTTGATGTTCCTTGTACATCTACTTTTTCTCCTGCTTCGAAAATGTCTGCTTTGATTTCGTCTCCTACTTTGTAGTTCGCTACATCTTCTACTCTGAATTCTCTTAGATGTTTTTTGTTAGCAAGTTTTGCTTTGGCAAAATGTCCTGCTTCTGGTTTGTTTATATGTTTATCTTTAATTTCTCCGTATCCTAATTGGATAGCATCATATCCATCTGTTTCTACTGTTTTTACTTGTGCTACGATATTTCCTGCTGTTTCAATAACAGTTACTGGAATGACATTTCCTTTTTCATCGAAGATTTGTGTCATACCGATTTTTTTTCCGATAATTCCTTTCATTCTCTTTCTTTCCTCCTAACTATTGGCTGACTTATGTCAGCATGGTTTTGCTGAGGCTGTTAAAACTTGTTTGTTACAGCGTCAGTATGCAAATGCGTTAAGCATTTGTATTCCTAATAATAAATAAATGTCTTACAATTTTATTTCAATATCAACACCAGCTGGTAACTCTAATTTCATTAGACTGTCAACTGTTTTTTGTGTTGGATAAAGTATATCGATTACTCTTTTATGTGTTCTCATTTCAAATTGTTCTCTTGAATCTTTATATTTGTGTGGAGAACGTAAAATTGTTACGATTTCTTTTTGTGTTGGTAATGGAATAGGACCTGAAACCTTTGCTCCTGTTTTTTTAGCAGTATCTACTATCTTTTCAGCAGACTGATCTAAAACTACATGGTCATATGCTTTCAATCTTATTCTAATTTTTTCACTTGTTGCTATTGTGTTTGCCATTGTAATTTTCCCTCCTTCTTTTCATGTTCACAATCTCATTTCATTCGATTGCGTAAGTTATCTGTAGCTCGCTTCGCACAGCTACTACTGTTCACAATCTCACTTTGTTCGATTGCGTAAGTTATCTGTAGCTTGCTTCGCTTCGCACAGCTAACTTAATTACCTTGGCAAGTTAAAACGCACTCTGGTGTTTCGAATATCACCTATATAAAAACCCAAAATTTGCATGATGATTCTGGGATAAGTACATTTCTTACCGCCTGGTCTTTGCCATAACATACTCCGCCAAAGTTCCCTCCATTCCATATTTCCGTAAGAATGTAGCCACATTTGGCTTCAACGCTTATTAATTCATGCTTATCTATTATACAACCCTTATTTCCGTATGTCAATACCTTTTTTACAAATTTGTAATATTTTGCGAATTACACCAAAATTTTCATTGCCAATGCAACTTTCTTTTTTATATTTTTATCTTTTATCATATCTCTCCAACCCCGTTCTAATTGCAACATTAATAATCTTAGAAATAGAAATTCCATACTTTTCCCTTAAATCTTCTAACTTTTTATAAATTGATTCTCTTACAATAATTGACCTTGCCACATTAATTTCATCTTTTTCCTTGCGATAAATTATTACTTTATCTTCTAAATTCAAATCATCAACACATGCATCTATAATTTTATTAACAGAAGCATCTAATTGGTTCTCTGCTATTTCTTTTAATCTATCATATAACTTTCCTTCAATTTCCACTGACTTTTTTACCCATTTCTCTTTTTTATAAAATCGTTTATACCATTCCATAACAACATCTCCTAAATCATTTTCTTTCATTATATAACAACTAGTTTTCAGTTTTAACAACCTTTTTATTTTAGTTTTTTAATCTTTAGGGGTTGTTTTTTTGCTCTTTTTAGTTTATAATATCTTAAAAGTTGTCAGAAAGGATTTTAATATTATGAGTAAATTATACGAAAAATATTTATTATTAAAAAGGCAAAACCCTTCTATTTTATACCTGTTTAAAAGTGGATTTTTCTATATATTTCTTGCAGAGGATGCTAAAAAAATGTCTTCACTTCTAAACCTAAAATTGACCAATTTAAACAATACTGTATTAAAATGTGGATTTCCTATTAATAATTTATCAAAATATTCCCAATTCATTGAAGATTTTGGTTATGAAGTCCATATTGTAGATTTAGACACAGAACAAACACATTCTAGCAGTGAATACATTTTAAACTCCGATATTAAAAATTTCATACAGAAACTATCAGAAATTGATTCTAATACTTTATCAATTAGTCAAGCTTATTCCTTCACCGAAAACATTAGCCATCAAGCAAAAAAATTTATAAAAAGATGGGAGATGAAATTTTGAAAACAGCTACCTTTACCAGAGGTAATAACGAAAGCACTCTAAAAATTTATCAAAAATATTTAGAGCTTATCTATTACTCCAATGATATTGTTAAAAAATATCCTAAAAGCGAAAATTTCTCTTTAGTAAATGAAATTAAAAATTCTTTATATGTAGGTTTAAGAAATTTAATGTATGCTATTAAAAATTATCATAAACAAGATAAATTAAAATATCTAAATGAATTTGATATTAATTTAAATTTACTAAAAATTCAAGTTAGACTATCTTATAAATACAAATACATTACAATGCAAAATTACCAGACTTGGAGTAATTTAATTACTGATATTTGCAATATGCTAGGAGGTTGGATTAATTCATGCCTAAAAAGATAAAAAATTTATTTTTAGAAAAACTAACCTTTGAAAAAATGTTACAAGCTCATTATAGAGCAAAACAGCATAAAACATATAAAACAGAGGTAATTCAATATGAGTTAAATCTAGAAAATAATATCACAAATTTAGTAAACAATTTAAAAGATGGCACTTATCATTTAGGTAAATATTTTACTTTTAAAATATTTGAACCAAAAGAAAGATATATACAAGCTTTACCTTATAAAGATAGAATTGTACATCAATGGTATGTAGAAGAATTTATAAAACCTTATATTGTACCTAAATTCGTACATACTACTTTTGCTTGTTTAACTGGTAAGGGAACTCATAAAGCAACAGAAGAAGTTCAAAAGCAAATGCGTATCTATAAAAGAAACTTTGGAGATTTTTGGATTTTAAAATGTGACATCAAAAAATTTTTTTATAGTATTAATCCCTGTATCTTATTTAACATTATGAAGAGATATATAGAAGATCCAAAATTATTATATCTTACGCAAATTCTAATTTTTAATGGACCCATAAACAAACAACAATTAGGCATTCCCATTGGAAATTATACCAGTCAATTTTTTGCCAATATCTATTTAAACGAATTAGACCAATATATCAAACGTGAATTAAAACTAAAATATTATACTAGATATATGGACGATTTTGTACTTATTTTAAAAACAAAATCAGATTGTATTTATATGAAAAAGAAAATAGAAGAATTTTTAGCACAAAAGCTAAAATTAGAACTAAATGATAAATCTAGATATTATCCCTATAAAATGGGGGTTAATTTTTGTGGCTATCGCATTTTTACGACTCATAGATTACTTAGAACCGCTAGTAAAAAGAAAGTTAAAAAAAATGTAAAAAAGTGGAATCAGCAATATGCTAATCACACATTAGATTTGGATTACACCATGCAGAGCATTAATTCTTGGCTAGGACATTCTTCTCATTGTAATTCTTTTCAATTGCAACAAAAAATATTAAATCGTTGTGATTTTCTTGTTTCTTCTTATACCGATAAAAAAATTGAAGAAAATTTAATTTCTGATATGATAAACTACAAAAGCATGGATTGATATTTCCACGCTTTTGTGTATTTTATTCATGTTCCATAGTTTTGGATTTTCGTTTTTCTATTTATTTAAAATAAATATGGATTGTTTTTTCTAATTCTACTCAAACAAAACTACTGTTTATGTGTTTATGACATAAAATCAAGTTTAAGCCAAAGGAATTAAACTTCTTTGATACAAATCTAGTTGCTTTTTTTCATTTTCCTCTTAAACACTTTTCTCATTTTACAGTATTCAAGTAGGACTTAGTCTTACCCCTCGACAATATCCTTGAATATTGCCCTTCTGAGATAGATTCCTTGATAAATCTTTGTGTATCGAAGTGCTAGACACCGAGCCAAGACCACACGGAACGAATTGTTGCTGTTAGCATTACCGTTGTTTCTGTTGAAAGAGAAGGCACCTGCATTAGAACCATTATTGTAATTGCCCCCACGTATGAAAAACGGATTGCTCGTGTTCGGAAAGTAAGAGTAATACAGTTTAATCCCTAATTACCTTGGGTGCTAACGCACCCAAAGTTTTTTGTACCTTGTGAAAAAGGATTTTTCCCGTATTTCTTTTTATTTCCCTTTTAAGATTTCTGCCGAATAAAGGGAATTAGGTTCAAGGTCACGAATCAAAGTGCTAGACACCGAGCCAAGACCACACGGAACGAAAGGTTGCTGCGAGCAAGACCGTTGTCTCTGTAGAAAGAGAAGGCACCTGCACTAGAACCATTATTGTAATGGCCCCCACGTAGGCCAAACGGACCGCTCGTGCTCGGAAAGCAAGAGTAATCTCTGAACCAGCTCGTAGAACCTCTACCGTCAACAGATGTCTCTAATATGGAGTCTCCGTATCCATATCCTGCATTTTTATAAGCTGTGTAATTATTACCTTCTGAATCGCTTACAGAATTATATGGATAAACAGTTGCATATTTTGTACTTTTGGTTTTGTATCCCTCTGGGTCTTTTGTTGTATAGGCAAATGATGAACCAGTACTTAAATTTGAATTCCCATTTGAAATATAACCTGCTACATATTCCCATGCTCCACCACTTAAATCATAAATTCCATAAATATTTCCTGTTGTACTTGCTTGTGCTCCTTTTGCTGTATGATAAGCATTTGTTACTCCATAAGCTACTGAGGCATTTGTGCTTCCTCCTCCATTTCCTGTTATATAGGTGCTACTATTATTAATGTCTATTTCATGTCCATTTCTTCCATATTGACTATGGGTTAAGTAGGCTACTGCTCCCCATTCGCTGTTTTTCATCAAATGGCTTTCTTTGCTTCTATCATAGTTGTAGGCTGTTGTATAACAATTTCCAATTGTTATATTTCTCCAACTTGGTACATTTGGGACTACTTTTAAGGTAGCACTGCTTCCTTCTGAACTTGCTGTTGCATCGCTATGACTAGTTTCATATTTGGCTACCCAGATTCCTGACAGTTCTTTATCCCATTCGCCACGTTTAAAATGATTACTAGTTCCATCTTGGAAAGCTGGGTGGATTTTATATCCTTCATCTGCTGTTGTTTTGCTTGTTGGTATGAATTTTACCTCGATTTTTCCTGCTGTACTGGTTCCTTCTCCACTTAATATTTTGTATTCATATCTTGGTATCCATACAAAATAACTATCTGTTCCATCTTTAGTTATTTTAGCGTTTGCCCATTTACTTGTTTTTGTGTCGGTTTGATTGTTTCCTTCTTCATATTCATACCATTGATTCCATTCTTCTGCTGTACTTTCAGCTGTTAACGTTTTTTCTTTATTGGATGCATCCCAATATACTGCTGTCATTCCACCCATTAAGTTTGGTTCATTTACAAATAGTTTTTCTACTGTTATAGCTTCTGATATGGTTTCTTTCTTAAGTCCCACTTTATCTACTGTTAGTATATGAAGGTAATAGGTTCCTTCTGTTGTGGTTTTTA
>CAOJZE010000060.1 GCA_948466095.1 uncultured Clostridium sp. | reverse complement strand
TAAAAAGTAAACTATTATTTCTCTATCCATTCCAAAACATGCTCAAAAACTTTTTTATTCTCTTTTTCATTCAAAATCTCATGTCTCATACCAGAATACAATTTTCCTGACACATTTTGGTATCCAAGCTCTTTCAAAAAATTTTGAGCCTTTTGCCAATCCTTTGTACTCATAATAACTGGGTCATCTGCCCCTGCTATAAAAAAGATTGGTAACTCTTTATTATTTAATTCCCATCCTTGCTTATTATAAATATCTTTCATCAAAGTAAACAAATTTTGAAATCCATTCAAAGTAAAAACAAAACCATTTAATTCATCTTCATCATATTCTTTTACTGTATTTTCGTTGGCACAAACCCAAGCATTTTCAGAAATAGGATTTTTTATATTTTTATTATATGTCCCAAATGCTAGTCTTTGAATGAAATTGCTTCTATGATATTCACCCTTGAAAGTTTTTAAAAGTTTCACAACTCTCAGAGCTAAACCTGTAAATGGATTTCGGCTAGGTGAACCACATACAATCAACCTATCAATATCTTTATCATACTTTTTGATGTATTTTCTTACTACCATAGACCCCATACTATGTCCAAATAAAATTACTTTTTTATTTGGATATTGCTCCTTAATATAAGTAGTTATTTGATGTAAATCTTCTACAATAGCTTCTGCTTTTTCATCATAGAAATAGCCTAAATCATCAAGCCTTTTTACACTTGCTCCATGTCCCCTATGGTCATGAATAATTGCCATGTAACCACAAGACGCTAAATATTTCATAAATGGTTTATATCTTTCTTTGTGTTCTGCCATTCCATGTGATATCTGAACAATTCCTTTAATTTCTCTTTCTGGTTTTATTAACAAGATTTCTAATTCTAATCCATCTTGATTCGATTTTATTTTTGTCTTTTCTATCGGCATAATTCTCTCCTTAACATTATACTAGATTTACATCTTTGCCTTTTTCTATAGTAAGCTCTATTAATTGCCAGCTAGTACTTTATTTTTTCTGTTTGTTTGCACATTAATTCTCTTGATAATTCAACCATCATACTCTTTTTCATCTCCTGCATATTAATTTCTCTGAATCTATTTCTTACTATTTTATCACAATAGCCCTCCTTCTACAATATTTTGACACTGTTTTTTAACTCTCTTTAAAAATGCAAGGAATATGACTTAAAAAGAATTACTTTTTATAGATTAAGATATACCAGTATTTCACTACAAATAATGAGTGATATTCAATCTCAAATAATAAGTAAACGATCTAGACATTTTAGTGTTTCAATAACTCATAATATATATTCACATTTCTTTATAATGATTCAAAGAAGTTTCTGACAAAATGCATAGTTTTTTACATCAAAAATCATTATAGATAAACGGTTAACTTTTGCCAAGTTTTAATATTAAACAAGAATTGGAAGCGGTTAGAATTTCCGCTTCTTTTTAGTTTTAAAAAATTCCGTCACTTTTTCGTCACTTTTTGACCTACTAACAAAAAATAGCAAGTTTTGAATTACTTGCTATAAATGGAGCCGACAGCCAGTTCAATTAATAATTAGCTACTGTCTAAAGTCCATATTTTCAAGCATTTCAGCTTTTTAAATCCATTACAAATAGTTGTCTAATGTAATTCTAATGTAAATTTTATTTAATATTTTCAATAACATACTCAAAAATTTTCTTGTGTCCTTTATGATTTGGATGTAAACCATCAATAAAATCATCCTTTTCTAATATATCTTGCATTTGAATATACTTAACTTTGTTCTTCTTACATAATTCTTTTAATTCTACATCATAATTTAAAATAAGTTTTAAATCTCTATCATATTCTGAAATAATATCATTATCATAATATTTATTCGGCTTCCACAAAAACTTATCATCACTTTCTATTCGTGTTAGTCCTAAAATTACTAAATTACATCCTCTTCCTATAACATACTTTATAATCTTTTGTATATTAGTTTTATACTGTTCGATAGTATTTTTAATTTTTCCATTAAAAACTTGAGTATCATTAACTCCAATAGAAAGTATAACTGTATTTGTAAATTCTTTATGCAAAAATGCTTGTAATATACTATCAATTTTATCTAATATATCTAAACTTGTAGCCCCCGGAAAACCTACAACATGAACATAATTATTACATACTTTTGAATCATCTTTTTTAACAATATAATTCTTGAACATTGATGCCCATCCACTACTTTCAAAATCTCCAATTCCATATGTAATGCTATCTCCTATAATAATATAATTTGTATTCATTAATAATCCCTCCCCCCTAAAAAATTATTATATTCTCAACCAATCCTTAAAATCTTTGTTTGTTTTATATCGATAAACAAAATGCTCTAATATAACAATTATCTTGTTTCTAATCCATTCAATTTGTCTTTCATCTACATTTTCTATTTGAGAATGTATTGCTTTATTTAATATCGGTAATATTTCTTTAATTATTGCATATTCATTATCACTTATATAATCCTTTTCATGCAACTATTTACATATTCCATATACTGGTTTAGAGGCTTCTAAATCATACTTTTCGGCTAGTTTTCTTATTATTTTTTCTAGTTCATATCTACCCAAAACTAACATTGAAATTGAATCTTGTGCATTTATAACAGAATTATATGCATCACAATGAATTGTTTGGTTGCTTTCTTCAATACCATTAATAATATTTTCTGTTTCTTTAATGATATTAGGTTTTATCATATCATCAACTTTGTTCATTTCCTTTTCTGATATAATCTCTGCCTTCACTCCAAACATTTCTACTGATTTTATATATTTTATAATCCATGGCAAAAAAGCAATTAATAAAATTCCTATTGAAAGTGCATTAATATTTTCCTTTGCCCATTCTGAACAAATCATAAAAATAAAAAGTCCAAAGAAAGTAATTGAAAATACAACTTTAAAATATATTGTTTTATCTTTCATATAAATTCACCATTTTTTACTATATTTTATATCTTTATATCACACTTACGCCAAAAAATCTAGTATTATATTTACTTTGCGAACTTTTGTTTTTAAATCTATTGACTTCTATTCGTAAAACTCATATAATATTGTTCAAAGGATGTGACTATTTTTCATGGATATAAACAAAAATATAATTAACTTAATAAAAAGAAATGATGTAAAGTTTAAAAATATAAAATTTATGCAAGACGAAAAACTTAAAAAGGAATTCTTTACATCTTTAAAAAATTATGAGTTTAAATTGACCGAACAATCTGCTTATGAAATAGCATTATGGATAGAATCAAACGAAAAGCATTTATCTGCATCTCAACAAAACAACTTTACTAAATATAATTTAGGAGAAATTCTTTTAGTTGATTTAGGTTGGAATAATTATGATAGAGAATTCGCTTATATCCACCCTGCTATTGTTATAAAAGAAACCTATACTAAAATATTTATAGTTCCATGTTCAAGTGGTACACCTAGAAAAGATAAAAAAGGAAATATCTATCCTGAATTTGAAATTGGAACACCTAATGATGGTTTTCAAAGGAATACCATAGTTATGTTATATGAAGCTAAGTACATCGACAAAAATAGAGTAATTTCAAAACTTGGAAAAACTTCTAATCAGTTCTTTGACAAAATCTATAATAAGTTATTTGAGCAAATATTTGAACCTATACATTATAAAATGGAGAAACTCATAAATAATCAATAATATTCTTAATTTTGCATATAATACTAATATAAATATAAAATTTTATATTTTCATTGACTTATCGTAACGAAAATGCTATAATAATTATAGATATTTGAGGCGGTATGCCGATGCCATAGGTTTTAATCCTATGATGAAAAGTAAAATAGCTTAATACTTGATGACAAGTGTTAAGCTATTATTTTTTGTCTAAAATTTTTGTCAATATCTTACATATTTTCTAATGTAATTCTAATGTTTGTAGAAAGAATTTCTAGAAATTATTCAAAATTGTATAAAAGTAAAAAATGGAAAGCTCTTTTGGCTAAAGGCTTTCGACATCTAAAAAAACTCTTGTAAATTTGTAAAAATTGCAAAGAATTTTTGATTTATGGAGCCACCAGGCGGAATTGAACCGCCGACCTACAGGTTACGAATCTGTTGCTCTACCAACTGAGCTATAGTGGCATTTATACTAGAAAATATATTACACCATTTTCATGTTTTTGTCAATCACAAAAAAGCACAAAAAATGTCCCATAGTTTTATTCTACAGGACATTCTCTCTTATATTTTAGCTAAAATAACAATTCGATATTCATCATCATCTGTACAACATGATAAAGTTATTTCTGGCTTGTTCTGAGTATCTCTTTTAATATAGCTCACATCCTCAGCAGTAGTTACAAATTTATTATAAATCGTATATTCTACTCTATTTCCGTCTAATGTAGTAACAAATATCTTATCTCCTAATTGCAAATTTTTATTATCTGAAAAAATCGTCCCATTTCTAAAATTATGTCCTACAATTAGATTATTTCCATTTTCATTCAATTTTCCTGTTGCATATAATAAACAAGGTGCATTTTTCATTCCTTCAACTGTTACTTGATTCAAAATAGGAATATTAACTCCTGTTTGTGGTATTTCTATTTTCCCAATAGTTGAAAATGTTTCATTCTCTGTGATAACAACATTTTGCATCTCTTTGGGTTGCTCTGCTTCCTCTAATTGCTTTGTTTCTTCTAGCATCGGTTTTATACTAATCTCTTTTCTATCCTCCTTCATCTGTTCTTCTGGAATGATATTTGTATCTATCTTAAAACACTCTTGCTGTTTTTCCTCTATTACTTGCTTCTCTTCCATTTCTTCTCTATCTTGCAAAATCTGTTCAGAAACTTGCTTTTGTAATATCTCTTTGTTTTCTTTATCTTCTAATATTACTGTTATTGGTTCCTGATAGGTCATAATGGACTTAGTTGCCACAACTGGATTGATACCAACTGTTATTTCTTTTGTTGTTTTATCCTTTGTGAAAAAATTGATTACTACAGTTGTCATATATAAAATTAATGAGATTATAATAGTACAGAATATAATAATTGCTTTTTTTCTATTTTGAAACATAGTCAATTTTTCACTCCTCATTTTTAGTATAAAACTTTTTTGGTATTTTATTCCATTTTTATTCGCTATCATATCTATTTTACCATTTTATTTTACATAATTCAAGTTTATATGTTATAATTTTTTTATTTTTTATCGTTTTTAAAAGTAATATAAACCCCCTATCATTAGACTTTTCATCTAATAATCGGGGGTTCTCTTTACTTATCCTCTTGCCCTTTTTCTAGTACATACCATCCATGCCAGCTGGCATTCCTGCCTCATGACCTCCACAGTTACATCCCTTTGGTTCTGGGCTATCCGTTACAATACTCTCTGTTGTCAATACCATAGAAGCAATGGATGCTGCATTTTGTAAAGCACTTCTTGTTACTTTTGTTGGGTCTACAATTCCTGCTTTTTTCATATCAACATATTCTTCTTTTGCGGCATCAAATCCAACCCCTACTTGTGATTTTTTTACATTATCTACAATAACAGCTGGTTCTAATCCACTATTTCTAGCAATTTGTTTCACTGGCTCTTCCAAAGATGTTAAAACAATTTTAGCTCCTAAGGCTTCTCCACCTTCTAAAGAACCAACCAATTTTTCTACTTTTGGAATGACATTAATTAAAGCAGTTCCACCACCTGCAACAATTCCTTCTTCTACTGCTGCTTTAGTTGCTGATAAAGCATCTTCGATTCTTAATTTTTTATCTTTCATTTCTATTTCTGTGGCAGCTCCTACGCCAATAACAGCTACACCACCAGCAATTTTGGCTAATCTTTCTTGTAGTTGTTCTTTATCATAATCACTCTTTGTTTCTGTTATTTGTGCTTTAATTTGTCCTACTCTATCTGCAATTTGTTGTTTATCTCCTACACCATCTACGATAATGGTGTTTTCTTTTTGTACTTTTACTTGTTTTGCTTTTCCCAATTGTGCTGTCGTGGTATCTTTTAACTCTAATCCTAAATCTGAAGTAATAACTTCTGCCCCTGTTAAAATAGCAATATCTTCTAACATAGCTTTTCTTTTATCTCCAAATCCTGGTGCTTTCACAGCTACTACATTTAAAACACCTCTTAATTTATTTAGAATTAAAGTAGATAAAGCTTCTCCTTCTATATCATCGCATATAATTAACAATTTACCAGATTCTTGCATGATAGCTTCTAATAATGGTAATATTTCTTGTACATTACTGATTTTTTTATCGGTTAATAAGATATATGGATTATCTAATACCGCTTCCATTTTTTCGGTATCAGTTGCCATATAAGGTGATAAATAACCTTTATCAAATTGCATTCCTTCTACTACATTTAGTTCTGTATTAGAAGTTTTGGATTCCTCTATTGTGATAACACCATCTTTTGATACTTTTTCCATTGCTTCTGCAATTAAGTTCCCTATTTCTTCATTGTTAGCTGATATACTAGCAACTCTTGCAATATCTTCTTTTCCATTAATATCAGAACTTACTTCTTTTAAGCCTTCTACTGCTACTTCTACTGCTTTATCAATTCCTCTTTTGATTGCCATTGGGTCTGCACCTGCCGCTACATTTTTTACGCCTTCTTTAATCATACTTTGTGCTAGAACCGTAGCTGTTGTAGTTCCATCTCCTGCTACATCATTTGTTTTAGTAGAAACTTCCTTGACTAAACGAGCTCCCATATTTTCGTATTTATCTTCTAACTCGATTTCTTTTGCAATGGTAACACCATCATTGGTAATAAGTGGTGCTCCAAAACTTTTATCTAACACTACATTTCTTCCTTTGGGTCCTAATGTTACTTTAACCGTATCTGCTAATTTATTCACACCTTCTAATAAAGATTTTCTTGCTTCTTCTCCAAATTTAATAACTTTTGCCATTTTCTATCCTTCCTTTCAAACCGGGATTAAGGGATTTCTTAGCTATAGTATTTTAATACGTACAGATAAGTTATGCGTTAGCTCGTTCTTTTTTATTGACTAACGGTAATTTAAAAATCTCCCTCTTTCTACCATTCTATTTTTTATTCAACAATTGCTAAAATATCATCTTGTTTCACGATAATATATTCTGTTCCTTCATATTTTATTTCTGTTCCAGAATATTTGCTTACAATTATATTATCACCTTTTTTTACATTAACTGGCTCTATGTTTCCGTCTACTTTTTCTCCTGGTCCTACTTCAATCACTTCTGCTATTTGTGGTTTTTCTTGTGCATTTCCAGCTAATATAATTCCACTTTTGGTTGTTTCTTCGCCTTCTTTCATTTTAATTAATACTCTGTTTCCTAATGGTTTAATCATTTTCTATTACCTCCTTAAGATTTGTATTAGCACTCTTGCTAAGTGACTGCTAATACTTTATACCCTTTTTCCTTACTTGTCAATACCTTTTTTCATTTTTCACACAAAGTTCACATATCTATTTTATTCATGGATTGTCAAACTATTACATTTTCTTGCTTTTTCTTAGTAAACAAGTTATAATAAAAGCATGAAAAAATTAATTGTGAATCAAAAATATAATGGAAAAAAACTAAACACATTTTTATTAAAAACTATACCTAATTTATCCTCTAATCTTTTTTATAAGACACTAAGAAAAAAAGACATAAAAGTAAATGGAAAAAGAATTTCTGAAAACATTATCCTTCATGAAAACGATGAAGTTTTGGTATATATTGCAGATTATTTATTAGAACGTGATATCCCGTTAGATATTTTGTTTGAAGACGAAAATATTCTAATTTTGAATAAGCCCTACAATTTAGAGGTTACTGGAGAAAACAGCTTAACTAGCCTGGTTCATCAGAATTATAAAGATATCAATTTCAAACCAATGCCTTGTCATCGAATCGACCGAAATACAACTGGACTGGTTTTATTTGCTAAAAATGAAGAAGCTCTGACAATTTTATTAAACAAATTTAAACAACATGAAATTGAAAAACACTATTTAGCTCTGGTCTATGGTGTTCCAAAAAATTCTTTTCAAAGATGTGAAGCATATTTATTTAAGGAGCATAAGAAATCTCTTGTGTATATTTCTGATTGCTACAAAAAAGGTTATCAAAAAATTATTACCACTTATCATGTTTTAGAAACATACGATAACAATACTTCTTTGCTAGATGTAGAAATTGAAACTGGTAAGACACATCAAATTAGAGCTCATCTTGCCCATCTAGGCTATCCTATTATTGGTGACCGGAAAATATGGTATCAATGAGATTAATAAAAAATTTGGTAAAAAGTATCAAATGCTTTCTAGTTCTGTTTTGAAATTTAATTTTAAATCAGATAGTGGTATTTTAAATGATTTAAATGGAAGATGCTTTGTTTTACCTACAAATAAAACAGCAAAATAATTGCTGTTTTTATTTTATATAATTTCTTTCTTGTTTAATATTAAAATTTATAGTAAGTGTTGAAATAATTGATAATACGAAAATTATATAAAATACACCTTCCCCAATAATTTTTGCGACAATAGCCAGAACAGCAAATACAATCACTTCTGTAAAACACAAACTCATTTGACCAACTGCTGACAAAAGTTCATTATTTTCTTTTTCTTCTTTGATAATATTTTGTATTGAAGTTTGAATGGATGTTTCATATACTTTTTCAAAATTATCATTTAATGTTTTATTAAAGGATATGGCTATTTTATTTTTAGCAAATAGAAATACTCCAGTTATAATAGCCTTTATAATTGTTACAAAATTATTTGCCTTTGCAATATTTCTGTCAGAATATTTTCCTATCAAAGCCACCGTAATTATTTGTAATAACAATGAAACAATGACAACAGAAGAAAAAATTTTAAAATCCTTTAAGGCGATATATAAATAAAGTGGTACAAATTGTCTTTCTATTATATGGCTCGTTCTTAAAGCATATATGATTTTATATCTACTTTTACTTTTTACTATATATTTCATCGATGCTTTAAATGCACTTGTATCATTTTCGACCTTATAATCTATTTTTCTATAAAATACATATTCTAATAAAAAGAATATGGCTATCATTAAAAACAAAACAATATGATTATCTGTTATTACTCCCCAAGCTATTAAAAAACTTGCTACTGCTCTTCCTAATATTCTACTTATACATAAAAATCCATTAAATCTTCCTCTATGTTCTGTCTCTACATATTTACTCGAAAAAGCATCCCCTGATGGATTCGATATTCCCATAAAGCCTAACGCAAGAATAAATATAACTATATTTTTATACATCTTAGTCTCATCTAACATCATATAAGCACTTATGATACTAAAAATATTAGATACTAAAACACATTTTGCGATTCCTATTCTAGAAGATAAACTTACAAATAATGGTGTACAAAGTCCTGTTATTCCAAATCGCAATCCATAAATTAATAAAATAAAACAAATAGGAATTCCATTTTTGTATAACATAACGGTCCCAAACGTTTCCATTAAAGCATTTGCAAAACTATAAGCTGTTTTCCCTAAATATATATATTTATATTCTTTTTTATAGAAATATTCCTTCATCTATTACTCCTAAATTTGATGGTTTTTATTGCAATTTTTTTATTTTTAACATAATACCACATCGTTCTTTACTTTTCAAGATGTTCTAATTTTTAAGTTTCGGTTTTTTTGTATTGTTAAATTTTTAAAAAAGTATTGACTTTTATATTAAAATAGTTTATACTTTAACTTGTGCTAAACACAAGGAGCACGCTCCCTTAGCTCAGTTGGTCAGAGCAACCGGCTCATAACCGGTGGGTCCAAGGTTCGAATCCTTGAGGGAGCACCATATTAATTTTATATTTGGGTAGGTGGCCGAGTGGCTAAAGGCGGCAGACTGTAAATCTGTTCTCATTTGAGTACGAAGGTTCGAATCCTTCCCTGCCCACCATTAGTATTATCAAAGCTTTCATCGTTTTGATAATATTTTTGTTTTTAAAATATATCTAACCAATTTATAAATTATCTACTTTGGCATAAGTAGGTATATTTTTTTGTCCATTCAAAATATTAGATAATACATTTGCTGATTTTTGTTTTATATTTGTATCTAAATGTGCATATATATTAGCAGTCATATTAAAATTAGAATGTCCAAGCCATGCTTGTATCTCTTTTAAAGGTATTCCTCTTGCTAATAATAAACTGGCACAACTATACTTTAGCAATAGTTGTTTCTGATGTATGTGTGTTTTTCTGTATTGTTTTATAAGTTCCTACAAACATATTAGTGCTAGGGTGGGTATTTTCTAAAATATAAATCAAAATATCTACTTGCTTATTTTCTACAATTCCTAAAACTGGGAGAAAATCACTTAAATATAATTTCCAAAAGTTTTTTTGTCCATATACTTTTTTAGTGATTTGATCTACTTCAATAATTTCGCCAGTTTCTTTATCTATTAATTCTTTTCTTTTTGTACCGATTAAGGTATTTGCTTTTTCTATATATTCAATTCTTTTCATTGTTAAAACCTCCAAAAATCTAAAATAAAAAACACTACACAATAGTGGAGTAAACACTAAAGTGTAGTGAAGTATGAAAAAAGTCTATAAATGCTAATATATAAGCATTTATAGACTTGTTATAGAATTATTGCTCTTTTCTTAATATTAAAGAATAACTATTAATTACAAATTTTAAAATTAAAAATGTATATGAACATATTAAATACACTGTAATTTAGAAAGTATAATCTTTTCAATATTTCTTACTTCTAACATTATAGGTTTATTACTTAAAATTTTATTATATATCTTTATTTCTTTTTTATTCTCAAGTACAGTTTCATCTAATTTGCTAAAATAATAATTTGGTGCAGGTATTACTAAAGGAAAATGAAAAGGAGAAGTTATACCACCTTGTCTAAAATGATTAAATGTAACTAATGAAATACTATGTTTTTGGGGTATGTAAAATAAAATGTGTAATGTCGAAATTTGATAGAGAAATTACTATGTA
>CAOJZE010000059.1 GCA_948466095.1 uncultured Clostridium sp. | reverse complement strand
ATTGCTGTTATAATAATAACTATTGGAATGGCGGTAACGTTTGTAATTATAAAGAGAAAAAATAAAAATGACAAAGATATTATCATATAGGAAAGGAGGGAGAGATATGAAGATAGGAAAAAAGATTATAGTTTTACTATGTATAATGTTAGGAATGTTGTTTTTTAATACCTTGAGAGTAGAAGCACTTACATTTGAATATGGTAATAATGATAACCTTAAAGTAAATGACACAATACAAATCGGATTCAACGATTATACAAATAAAAGCAATAATCTATATTGTGTTGAAAAAGGGGATTTTATAGAAGCAGAAAGAAAAAAATATGAGGTTGTGGGTCGAGTACAAATAAAGTTAGATAAAATCGTGATAAACTATAAAGGTAAAGATAAAGTTACTTTGATGGACAGAGGAACTAATGGTCGTGAATATAATAGAAAATTAGCTATGGCTATAGTTACTCTGGACAATGAAGATTTAAAGTATTTCTTATGGGGATATTTTGGTACATGGATAGATAAACTTAATAGAGATAATAATGATAAGCTGATACCAGAGAATTTTGCCAAAAGAATAAGTGATTTAAAAAATAAGTCAGATCAAGAAACGGTTAGAAAAGAATATGAGAAGCTTTGTGAGGAATTGAAGGATAAGATAGATGAAGGCACGTATCAGATTGATGATAAACTTAGTGTTGACACATCTTTAGCTAGATTTAAAAACAAAATGATGGATGGTATGGAATATACACGAATAGGACCATTTAAAATGAAAGGTAAGCCTAGTCGGAGTGAAAATAAAGGAAATTGAGGTAAAGGATGGAGATAATAATTCTTTAGATAAAGATATTAAGTTATATCAATATGAGAATGATACACCTAAGGAGATTGGAAAAGAAGACATTAAAAATGGTAAGAATTTTTATATATGTGTACCAAAAAGCAAAGAGGTTAACAGTATTAATGTATCTATGAGGACTGGAGAAATTGAGGTAAAAACTAATCCAGAAGCTGAATTTTTGTTATTAGAACCAAAAGAAAAACAAGATTCAGAATATCAAAATTTTATAATGGCAAAGGGAAAATCTGGAACAAAAAAAGATAGTCTTTCAGCAACGTTTTCAGTAAATGGAGGAACATTAATAGTTAAAAGAGATTCGATAAGTGGTGAACCACTAGAAGGAGCTAAGTTTATTATAGCTAGATTTGGATGCCTTGGAAATTATGAAGAGATAAAAAATAATGAAATGCAAGGAAGCTATGTAAGCATGGACAGTTTTAAAGGAGGGGCAGAAGGTTATTGGAACAACTATGCGAGTAAATACAATCAACGTATAGGTGAATATGTATATATTGGAAGCAAAAATATGGAATACTTTAAGGAAAACGAGGCTAGGACAGATAAAGATGATTTCCAAGTATTTAAAAAATGGCAAGTTTATCGCGAGAATGGAGCTGATAAAGAAAACCCTTCAATATCATGGACAGACATAAAGGGCAATCCAAATGGCTACTCAGACTATATTTATAAAACTAATGCAAAAGGAGAGATTGCCATAACGATAGCGGGAGATAATATTCGATATTATGTAATGGAAATTGAAGCTCCTCCTGGTTATACGATAGACAAACCAAATGAGTGGAGTGAACCGATATTAATTGGTGACCATAAAAAGATTTCTTATGGAAATGGATGGGATGGAGTTATTACCAATTCTAACAAGCGGTGATATAGAAATAATAAAAGTAAATCAAGATGATAAAAGAGTTCGCATAGAAGGTGTAGGATTAAAATTTTATAATGAAGAATATGGCTGGCTATGTGGTAATGAGGGCAATTACTTTTATGATAAAGAGGTTGCAGATATATATTATACAAATGAAAATGGTATCATATCCTTAAAGGGTATTGGTGCTAAGGGTGAATGGAATTGGTTTGAAGTTAGTGCACCATATGGTTATGATATTACAGATGTCAAAGGTACCTTTAAAATCATTACTAACCAAGAAACATCAGTGGAAATTACAAATAAGCAAAAATGGGTTAAACTATCAGGATATGTATGGGAAGATAATGTTAATACAAAGAGTGGAAATGGAGGAGTCAGAAATAACTTATTTAGAACTAATGAAGATGACAATCAAGACCTTCTATTAGACGGTATTACTGTAAAAATCATAGACAAGACAACCAATACTGTTGCTAAAGACAAGAATAATAATGATTTAATAACACAGACGAGATATATAGGAAACAAATATGAAGGAGAAAATAAGCATAACGGACATGGTTCTTATTTCTTCCAAGATGTCGAAACTGATAAATTAAAAGATTATTATATTGAGTTTGAATATGATGGATTAACGTATCAAAATGTGTTACCATATAATAATTCAAAGGTACAAAGTGTACCAAATTATAGTCCAAATAGAGCTTCAAAGGCAGTAGAAAATACAAGAAATGAATTTAATAAAAACTTTAGTGTTGTAAAAGGTGACTCAATTAATACAGGACATACTGAAACTGAAGATGGAAAAAGAGTATATAATTTAGAATATGGTAGAGATGAAAGCGAACATACAGCAACATTAAACAGCAATGGAAAATATATAACAAGTGGTAATGACTTTATTACACAAACTAGTCTAGGAAATTATCCAATTAAATCTGATACTAATACAGCTGGATATGGCTTAGGCCTACGGAGATGGATATGACAATACTTGGGGAACAGAGGAAATAAAATATATTAATTTAGGACTGCAAAAAAGAGAACAACCAGATATTGCATTGAGAAAAGACCTACATAATGTAAAATTATCGATTAATGGTCATGAACATACCTATACCTATGCACAGAGATATAATGACTCCGATAGAGTAGATGGTGAATGGAATATAGGTGTTAAATTTGGAGAAAAATATGGAAATAGACCATATTCAAGAGCAGTTTATAAATCAGACTATAATTATATTATAGAGGACGTAACAAAGAAAAGTAATGAATTACAGGTATATGTGACATATCAACTAACAATGCAGAATCAATCAAGTAGCTTAAAAACGAAAGTTAACAGTATAGTAGATTACTTTGATCGTAATTATACAATAGAAACTGCTGGTACCGAAGTAGGAGCTGAGGGTAGCCCAAATGGAAACTTGAAAGACAAGTATAAAGAAGATACTGATTATAAGGGAGATAAATATAAAAAAGTAATTATAACAAATGGTGCAGAAATAGAAGCAGGGAAAGAACAAAGCATTTATGTACAGTTCAAATTGAATAGGGAGAAAGTAGCAGAGATATTAACAGGAAAGAATGAAGGACAGAAAGCAGAAACATTACTAAATAACATAGCAGAAATCAATTCATATTCAGTTTTTGATAATAATGGTACCTATGCAGGAATTGACAGAGATTCTAATCCAGGAAACTCTATACCAGGACAGATTAACACTTATGAAGATGATACTGAATCAGCACCAGCTTTACAACTAGAAGTAGCAAATGCGAGATTAATGAAAGGTACAGTATTTATAGATAAACCAGACTTGACCAATAAAAGCTTATATAACAAAAACATGAATTCAGAAGGAGTCATGTCGGGATATGTTAGACAAGGAAATGGAAAATATGATGAAGGCGAAGCGACAGTTGAAGGCGTAACAGTAGAATTACGAGATGCAGAAACAAAAACAATAGTAAAAGTATACGATATGAATAATTCAGAAGAATGGAAAGATGCAAAAGTGCAGACAACAGACAACGGAGAGTTTGTAATTACAAATTACATACCAGGAGATTATATTGTAACTTATACATGGGGTGGTCAAACCTATCAGGCAAGCGAGAGTGATACTAAAACAATTACAGTACAAGACTATAAAGCTACTATTTATCCAGAAAAAGAAAGACAAAACCGTACTGGAACTAAACGTACTAACAACTCTCAAGATAAAGAAACAGATAAAAAGAGATGGTGGCATGTATCAATTGACCCTGAAACAGGGGAGAAAAATAGTGACGAAACTAGATACACAGATGCGATAGATAATTACGATACAAGAAAGAAAATAGATGAACCAATAAAAGAGGTTACTAAAAATACTAAGAAAGAAGTAGAGGAAGCTTATAGAGACAATCAGCAAAGTGGAAATATTATAACACAGATGGAATCTACTACACCTGAAATGGAAATTGGAGTAGAGTTTAATAGTTATACAGATCCGTCTTCTGGTGATAGTTATAAGTATTGTATACATGACATAGATTTTGGTATTATTGAAAGAGCAAAACAAGATTTAGTGTTAACGAAACGTATTAAAACGATGAAAGTTACGTTAGCAAATGGCCAAGTAGTTGCAGATTTAACTATAAATGATGAAGGAAAGATAGAAGGAGAAAAGAAAGGTATTACTTATATGCAACCAAAACCTAATATTGCCCCAAAGAATGGATTTATTAGACTAGAACTTGATAATGAATTAATACAAGGAACTAAGTTGGAAGTAACATATGAAATAAAAGCAACGAATAATAGTGAACTAGATTACATACCAAATTCAGATAATGACACTGCAACATTCTACACATATGGAGAGGTAGGTTCAAATGTTCCGATAACGATAAGTCCGACAGAAATTGTAGATTACCTAGATAAGAATTGGTCATTTGACAGTAAACAGTATGAAGAGACGTGGCAAGTGAAAGAAGCAGATAATATTAGTGACAAGGTAATGGAAGAGGTTATGCAGAGTGAGTCAATAGCAGAAAAGATGATTCTTTATACAGATAAAATAAGACAAGTTAAATTAGTACCTAGCAACGCAGAGAATAACCAACAAGGTTTGAAGCAATCAGAAGCAGTTGAATTAAAAGTTTCTAAGCTATTAACGACTACAGATGAGATTTCATTAGAAAACGAAGCAGAAGAAGTAAAAGTAGATAAGACAGGAGGAAGAACATTAGAAACTACACCAGGTAACTATATACCAGGTACAGGAGCAACAGAAGCAGATGATAGTATGGCTGAAACAACAATTGTTACACCAGCTACTGGAGATGACTTGAATTATATCCTACCAATTGCAATTGGCGTAACAGTACTTATCATCTTAGGAGTAGGAGTTATCATCATTAAAAAGAAAGCAATATAGTCATGAAACCATAAGAAGCAGAGGAAGCAAAACCTCTGCTTTTTTCCGCGTTTATCTTGCTTTTTTTGTCATTTTGTAATAAAATATAAGGAAATAAAAAAAGATATATGATAAAATGTCAAAAACTTTTTTAGTATAGGTTACTAAAAAAGACAAAAACCACGAAGGACAAGTAGTAAAATAAGCCTATAAAAATATAAGAGGTGGTAAGGATGTATCAAAATGAAAATGTAATAGAAAAAGAAAATAGCAAACTTAATGTTTTTTCCAACGTATTTGCTATCAAAAATATAGTCTTATATATTATTTCATTTATGCTATCTATGGTAGGACTAGGAGGAGAATTTTCAGTCTTCAGTATCAGTATGTTAGGTGCGTGTTTTGCATCTTCTGTTCCAGCATTAGGAATTATTTTAGTATCGCTCATAGGAAATCTAATCAAATATGGGGTAGGAGGGGCATTAGGCTATTTCTTAACAGCCCTAGTACTAGTAGCGAATCTATTTATTGTCAAACCAATTTACAATGAAGAAGAAAGAAACGAAAAAATTAAAATCGGTAAAAATGTTTTTTTAGCCATTTTAATCGTGCAGGTCATAAAACTTGCTATATCAGGATTTACGATTTATGATGTATTATCCAGCATAACAGTATCCATTATTGGGCTTGTATTTTATAAGATATTTGTTAACTCAACTGTTGTTTTACAGGACTTTTGGACGAAAAAAGCTTATACCATTGAAGAATTAATTGGAGCAAGCTTAATACTAGCCATCAGTGTAGGAGTTTTTGGAGACTTTCATTTATTTGGATTTGGGATTAAAAATATTTTAAGTATTTTAATTGTAATGATATTAGGGTGGAAAAATGGGATTTTAGTAGGAACTACCACAGGTGTAACGATTGGCGTAACATTAGGAGTCATAACTGGTTCAGAGCCAATTATGATAGCTGCTTATGCTATTTCAGGTATGCTAGCAGGAATTTTAAATCGATTTGGAAAAATCGGAGTAGTAGTAGGCTTTGCATTAGGAAATATAGTTTTAGCTTATGTTTCAAATGGATATACCGTAGAATTAATTCATTTTAAAGAAATTCTAATTGCTTTTATTGGATTATTAGCAGTTCCCAATAATTTACATATTGAATTAGAAGAATTTATGGGAAAAACAACACTTTTACCAGTAACGCCAGAAAGAGCCTTAAATAGAAGTAAAGAGGTGGCGGAAAATCTAAATCAGGTGTCAGAAGCCATACAAGAAATAGCCACTACCTATCATCCAGTAGAAGGAGCTTCCTATCATGCCAATAAGCAGATGTTTATAGCGGAATTATTGAGTAATTTAGAATCCTATCAAAATAATATGTTATACGAAGATATGGCAAATACAGAAGGGAAAATAGTAAATGAGATATTCCAATATTTACTAGATAAACAGGAAATGGATAGACAAGCTTTGTTAGAAATATTTGCGAAATGCAATAGTTATATTGTTGGATTTGAAGATAAAGAAATTAGCGAGTATCTAGAGGAAAATATTTCACAAATGGTTCGAACGATTAATATTTCTTATAAGGTAGCAAAATCTGATTTTATTTGGAAAAAGCGAGTAGAAGAAAATCAGAAAAATATGGGAAAACAATTAGATGGTGTTTCAAAGGCAATTCAAAAGATGGCAAAAGGAATTGAGGAAGAAATCGAGAAAGAGGCAGAATATGCCAATCAAAAGGTAGAAATCTTAGCGTTATTAAAACAAAAGGAAATTCCTGTGAAAGAAATATGTATTAAAAAAGATGGAAGATTTCAAATAGAAATGTATTTAGATGAAATATTAGAAATGGCTAAAATAGAAATAATAGAAAAAATAGCAACACAGGTATTGGAGGAAAAAATCGTTTTAAATGAAGAAGCTACCATAGGAAAGAAATTAAGCTTTTTATCAGATGATAAATATATTATGGCAATTGGAGCAGCAGAAGGGACAAAGAGCAAGAGTGAGCTTTCAGGAGATGCTATGCTACAAATTAGATTAAAGGACGGAAAATACTTGGTAGCTATCAGTGATGGAATGGGAACAGGAACAAAAGCAAGACAAAGTAGTACACAAGCTTTGAGAATGTTAGAAAATCTTTTGTTATCTGGATTTGACAAAAATATCTCATTAGATTTGATTAATACATCACTTATCAATCAAAATTCTGAGATATTTGCTACATTAGATATTGCGATTATTGACTTATATGCAGGTAACATCGAATTTATCAAAAGCGGAGCATGCCCAACTTATATCAAAAATAGTAAAAAAGTACAGATGATAAAATCGAATTCATTACCAACGGGAATGATAGAAGCAGGTCAAATTCAAACTTTTGATAAAGATATTAATGCTGGAGATATTATGCTAATGTGTTCAGATGGTATCTTAGATGCTAATATTGAATATAAAAATAAAGAATTGTGGATTAAATATATGTTAGAAGATATTGAAACAAATAATACTAAAAAAATTGCGGATTTAATATTAAAGGAAGCAATTGATAATAATTTTGGCGTGATTAAGGATGATATGAGTGTTATGGTATGTAAATTTAAACAAAAAGAGATGGCATAGTGCCATCTCTTTTTGTGAGTCCTCCCTTTGGGGGAAGAAGTCGTAGGATTTTGCTTATCGAAAAGTTACTTATTGCTGATCTTGATACGACCGACCTTGACGCCAAACCCTCCTGAAAGAGTGGGCTTTTTGGCACCTTTCTTGATGACCAACCGTTTCTTTCCATTTTTGGAAGATATGATGTATCCTCGTCCCTTCCTATCGCCAACGTAAAGGTTCCGGCTTTTTTTGATGAAAACCACATACTTTACGTTTTTCATACTACCTTTTTTCTTGCTGGTTTTCCAGTTGAGTTTCCCTTTTTTCAGGGAATACTCAATAATTACCTTATTCCCCTCACAGAGAGAACGTGTGGTTACACCCTTTTTCTTGCTGTTTTTGATAACGAGCTTTTTATTTGTGGGCGTAACAGTAGGTTCTACCAGACTAGGAGTTGGCACTGGTGTAACCAGAACTGAATCTGGAGCCTGTGTCGCTGGCACTGAAGGTGACGGCGATGATGTTGGTGTAATTGGAACCTGTGTTGGCAATGCAGTTACCATTGGATCCTGTGTTGGAGTTACCGTTGATAATGGTTTTGGCGTAGGTGTTTCCGATTTGGAAGGTGCATTTGTTGCAGGTACTACTGTTGGAGAAGGTGAAGGTGTTTCCACAATAGAAGTTTCTACTTCTGGAGTCTTTTCTGGAATAGAAATCTGTTTTTTAGGTACATAACAAGGTTCTGGAACAGAACTATTAGGATCTACAGTTGCCTTCATTTCTTCAAAGGAAGGCAATGGGTAGATTTCTCCAGAAAAGGTCCGGAAGCCTACAACAATTGCTTCACTGCCAGTTCCTTTAAAAACTAATGACGCAATTCCGTAAAAGTCTTTTGTGGGATCAATTGGATCCTTTATAAACTTAAAACGGATAATCTGAAAAGTAGGAGATAAATCATAACTCCAAAATGCTAAGGAGTTATTATCTTGTTGAGACCAAACAGCTCCATACTGGTCGAATCCAGAATTAGATAGATGATCATCTATCATATAGGGACCTTCGTCTCCTATTTTTATATATAATTCTGTTTCACCGTCTGAATTAACTGTAACATTTAATGTTCTCTCTACTCCATTTACTGAACCAGTATATGATCCTAATACTGGTTTGGAATCTGTTTCCGCATTTGTCGTACTAGGTGATAACAATAATCCTAGTATCAACAGGACTGTTAAAACAGTCCGGATTTTTTTATCATAAGTCATAAAAAAATCCTCCTTTCTTGTTTTCCTTGCAATCGCAAGGTTGTTAGCAAAATCCTATTTTTCCACCAATTTTAATGGAAAATTGAAATTAATTATATCATGGTTTTCAAATACTATCAACATAATTCCCTTAAATTTCCTAAAATTTTCAAATTTTTTCCTATTGAAATAAAAGTCGTTTTATGATATATTATGGGTGTTAAGGAGGTACAAAGATGAGCAAAGGGAAAAGATACGAAGAGCCAAAATTAAACCTAAAAAAAGTATTTGCAGTCATATTAGCATTCATAGTTGTCATCATGTTTATTTTTATCATAAAAGGGATATTAACCAAAGATAAAGAGCAAGTAAAAATAAGCAGCAAAGACTATGTTGTTATTTTTCAAAATAACAAATGGGGAGTCATGGATTCCAATGGAAATCTAGTAATAGACCCATCTTATCAAGAAATGATAACCATTCCAAATAGTAAAAATGATGTATTTTTATGTATTTATGATGTCAATTATGAGACAGGAGAATACAAAACAAAAGCATTAAACAGTAAAAACGAAGAAATATTTACACAATACGAACAAGTAGAAGCAATTTCCAACCAAGATGCGAATCAAAATGTATGGTATGAAGACAATGTAATAAAAGTAAAAAAAGACGGCAAATATGGAATCATAAATTTAGAAGGAAAAGAGCTAACACCATGTCAATACGAGAATATAAGTGCAATAGAAGAAATTAAAAACACACTAAAAGTAGCAAAAGACGGAAAAGAGGGAATACTAAACAACGAAGGGAAAGAAATTTTACCACTGCAATATACAGAAATTACAAACTTAGGAAAGGACAATAAAGAAGGTTTTATTGTAAAAGGCGAAAATGGAAAATATGGCATTGTGAATTATTCAAACGAACCAGTCATAGAAGCCAAATATGATGAAATTTCCAAAGTTTATGGGAATGACATGTATGTTGTCAAGCAAGCAGGAAAGCAAATTCTAGTCAAAAAAGATGGCACAGAGGTATTAAATAAAGGATATGACGAAATCAAAGAAATTTTAAAAAATCCTGAAAATGGAATCATCTTTGTAAAAAATGGCAAATATGGGATTATGAAGACATCAGGAGAAGTAACAATCGATGCCCAATATGAGGAATTAAAAGAAGCAAAATCAGGAGTATTCTTAGCAAAACAAAATGGAAAATATAGTATAATCGATATAGAAAAAGCAACTAAAGTAGAACCAAATTATATTTCTATTACTTATAATGAGAAAGCAGATTTATATATAGCAGAAAAAGAAGATTATAGCAATGATATAATTGACGCTACTTTTGCGATTCGTCAATCAGGAATTTTAGTTGATTCCGATGATGAGAAAGGGTACATCGAGCTAAAACAAGGAGAAGAATATAAATATTACAATTTCAAATTCGAAGAAAAAAGCATAGCAGAAATCCATCCAAGCAATACCTTATTTAAAAGCAAAAAAGAGGGAAAATATGGATTTGTAGACAAAGACGGAAAAGTAGTAGTAGATTATCAATATGACGATGCAACAGAACAAAATAGTTATGGTTATGCAGGCATAAAAAAGGATGGAAAATGGGGTTCTATTGATAACAAAGGAAATATCACACAAGAACCAACTTATGATTTAGAAGATTACTTAAAAATTGATTTTATTGGAAGATGGCACTTAGGAAAAGACATCAACATGAATTATTACAGGGATTAGAGGGACGTTCCTTAAAATCCCCTTTTTAGGGATTTTGGGGACACTCGTTTAGTTTATTTACAAGGACTGTCCCCTCTGTCCCAGAAATAGGGATTTTAAGGAACGTCCCTCTAATCCCAGAAAGGGAATTTTAATGGAGCTAAAGACAAATTATCAGTATACGTATTTTATTCATCCTTTTGTCATTAAGGACGGAAAATATCAAAAATACATACTAAAAATGTTAAAAGATAAAAATTGCAGTTTAAAGGTTTTCCAGAAGGAAAAAGATTTAAAGTTATATAAATATTTTTTACCTAAAATTAGAGAATTTTTATTCTCTAGTTTTAGTTATGGAA
>CAOJZE010000058.1 GCA_948466095.1 uncultured Clostridium sp. | reverse complement strand
AGAAATAAAAGAAAATAAAAAATAAATAAGAAATAAAAATCTAAACATAAAATGACAAATTAAAAATTGAATTAATAGAATAAAAATTAAGAAAATAATATATAAAAAGAGAGAATATTAGATGTAAATTAGAGATAAAAAAGAGTAAAATTCAATATAAAACAATAGGAAATAAAAAAATAAAAGATAAAATGAACAGAATTAAATTTTTAGGATGAATTAATAATAAATAATAAATGAAAAATACAAGAATATTTAATAAAATAAAAAATAAATAAAAAAAATGTAAAAAATTTAAGTTAGTTTAGCAAAAAAATAAAAACGAAAAAAAGGGAAATATAAATTTTTATAGTAAATATCAAAAAGATAGGTAAAATAAAATTAGAAGAATCATTAGGCAAATAAGGGAAAGACTAGGAGAAAAAAAGAGAAAAAAATCAGCAAAAACGGTTTACATATAACCAAAAAAACAAAGAAAAGAATGATAAAAAAACCAGTATTAACTTAAAAATATGAAAATAGAGGAGAAAATTAAATGAAATTAGAATTAGCTCAAAATGAGACAGTGGAAGACTTACAGTTTAAAAATCTAAAAATAATTCAAAATAAAAAGGGATTTTGTTTTGGAATAGATAGTATTTTATTATCGGATTTTGCTAAAAACATAAAAAGAGATACAAGAGTTTTAGATTTAGGGACAGGAACAGGTATTATAGCAACTTTATTATGTGAAAAAACGGAATTAAAAGAGATGATAGGAGTAGAAATTCAAAGGGAAGTATACGAAATGGCTAAAAAAAGTATACGATTAAATAAGTTAGAAAATAAATTTAAAATAATTAATGAAGACATATTAAAGTTAAGTAATATATTAGAAAAATCCACTTTTGATGCCATTGTGACAAATCCACCGTACAAAAAAAGAGGTACAGGAATGAAAAATGAGGAAGAAAAAAAGATAATTTCAAGACATGAGACAACAGCTACCTTAGAAGATTTTATTAGGATTTCAAGTGATTTCATAAAGGATAAAGGTGAATTCTATATGGTACATAGACCAGATAGAATAGTAGATATTTTAAATTTGATGAGACAGTATAAAATAGAGCCTAAAATTATGCGTTTTGTTTATTCCAATATAAATAGTGAGCCTAAGTTAGTTTTAATAAAAGGAATTAAAAATGCAAAACCCTTTTTAAAAGTACAGAAGAATTTATATATTTATGAAAAGAATGGAGAATATACGGAAGAAATTAACGAAATATATCATAGAGGAAAGGAATCATATAAGGATGAAGAAAAATAAGGGAAAATTGTATATTGTGGCTACTCCAATTGGGAATTTAGGAGATATTACTTTAAGGGCGATTGAAATACTTAGAAAGGTGGATATAATTGCAGCAGAAGACACAAGACATACTTTAAAATTGTTGAATCATTTAGGAATATCAAAACCATTAATCAGTAATCATAGACATAATGAGGAAATAAAAACAGAACAATTAGTAGAAAAAATATTAGAAGGACAAGATATGGCTGTAGTTTCAGATGCTGGAACACCTGGAATTTGCGACCCCGGAGAGGTTCTTATTAAAAAATGTATTGAAGAGGAAATTGATGTTATTCCTATTCCTGGTGCATGTGCTTTTGTAAATGCTTTAATCGCTTCTGGTATAGAAACAAAGGAATTCACTTTTCTAGGGTTTTTGCCATTAAATAAGAAATTAAGAAAGGAAAAGCTACATAAACTCGAAAAAAGTAAGGAAACGGTAATTTTGTATGAAGCACCACATAAAATTATGTCTACATTAAAAGATTTAGAGCAAATTTTGGAAGATAGACAAATCGTGTTAGCTAGAGAATTAACAAAGCTTCATGAAGAATTTATACGAGGAAGTGCGAGAGAAATCATAGAAAAGGCAGAAAATCTAAAAGGTGAGATTGTTTTGATAATCGAAGCAAACAAAAAAGTAGACATAAATACAGGTTTTGAAACGATGAGTTTAGAGGAGCACTACAAGTTGTATGAAAAACAAGGATTAGAAAAAAAGGAGATTATTAAAAAAATGGCAAAGGATAGAAATTTAAGCAGAAATGAAATCTATCAAAAATTTCTATCAACTTAGATTCAGAAAAGTATACATAAAATAAAAAAGGCGTTTACAGGTAAAGTACCAACGCTTTTTTTCTACGAAAAAAGAAAATCAATCAACTTTCACGTAAAATCTCTTACATCTATGTTGATTGATTTTTTTTAATCTTATTCTTTATCTTGTTCTTTTTCTTCTTCTGGTTCTAATGAAGCTATTTTGTTAGCACATTCTGTACATATTAATTTATCATTGTAAGATAATAAGTCTTGGTTGCTACCACAAAAGATGCAATTAGGTTCGTATTTCTTCAATACAATGGAAGAACCATTTACAAATATCTCAATAGGATCCTTTTCAACAATATTAAATTGATTTCTGATTTCTATTGGAATAACAACTCTACCAAGCTCATCTACTCTTCTGATAATTCCTGTTGATTTCATACTATCCATCCTCCTTAAAAGTTATAATTTAACAATCCATATATAATATATCACAAATGAAAGTGTAGGTCAATTATATTGTAATAAAAAGTCAAGTATAGAATAAAATTATTTAGGTGATAGATATGTTAAATAATATATGGCCTGTATTTATTATAGTATCATTTTCTTATGCTATTTTTTCTGGCAATTTGGAACACTTGAACTCGGCTATTTTTCAAAGTACGAATGATGCTATTATTTTGTCCATTGATTTACTTGGAACAATATGTTTATGGAATGGAATCATGCGTGTTGCCAATAAAACAAGTATCATTGAAAAATTAACAAATTTACTAAGTCCAATTATAAAGATATTATTTCCAGAAATGAAAAAAAATAAACAAGTTCAGAAAGAAATTTCAATGAATATGATTGCTAATATTTTAGGATTAGGAAATGCAGCAACTCCTTTAGGGTTAAAAGCAATGAAATCGATGCAAAAAGAGAATAGGGAAAAAGACACGTTATCCAATTCTATGTTAGTATTTATTGTTTTGAATACAGCATCCATTCAGTTAATACCAACAACAGTAATTGCTATTAGAAATTCATTAGGTTCTGCTAATCCTACTGGAATCATTTTACCTGTTTGGATTGCAACAATATGTGCGGCAATAGCACGGAATAACTGCTATTATGTTAATTATTAAATTTGGCAAAAAGGAGTAATGTCATGACAATTGTTAATTTTATATCAAATTTAGCAATGCCACTTATTATTTTATTGATTGTTACTTATGGCTTACTAGAGAAAAATAAAGTTTTTGATGACTTTTTAGAGGGTGCCAAAGAAGGTATCGAAATTGTATTTAGTATTTTGCCTACTTTAATAGGATTATTTGTTGCGATTGGAGCATTAAGAAATTCGGGGATTCTAGATATGATAATACGTATTATCACACCTCTTTTAAATGTAATACATTTTCCAAGTGAGATTATGCCATTAGCGATGCTTAGACCCATTTCAGGAAGTGGTTCGATTGCCGTTGCAACAGACATTATGAAAACTTATGGAGTAGACAATAGTATTGGAATGATGGCATCTGTTATTATGGGTTCTACAGAAACCACTTTATATACAATTGCAATATACACAAGTTGTGTTAAGATAAAAAAGACAAGGTTTGTTTTACTGGCTTCTTTAGTAGCAGATATTGTGGGAATGTTGGTAAGTGTAGGAATATGCAGAATTTTGTCGTAAAGTTTTTGTTGACAAATGAGAGATAGTAAGATATAATTTTTTCATGATAACAAAACTATTATTATTTATGTCAATTTTTTTAATCGTTAGAAAGATAATAATTCTTAGATTAGCAAAAAAGATTTTAGAAAAGATTTCAAATTAATTAAGTTTTTATTTTTGTAGAGAAAATAATCCCCCATAAAAAATAAATATTGAATTATGTAACTTTTTCAGTTCGCCCCTAAAATTTTGATACCTTGTTTTTTTCTTTTATTTTCTCTACAAATCCAATAAAATACTATCTATGATAGGTTTCTCCATTGGCTATCTTAAAAGCTCTAAAGAGTTGCTCCAAAAGGAATACTCTAATTAGTTGATGAGGAAAAGTCATCTTAGAAAAGCATATTTTTTGATGGCATTGATTTAACAATTCATTTGTCAAACCAAGCGAACCACCAATAATAAAAGTAATATGACTGGAAACCATAGATAGCTTTTGTATTTCAGAAGAAAACTCCTCTGAGGTATATTGATTTCCTTTTAAGTCTAGAGCAATGATGTAAGAGTCTTTTTTGATATGGTTTAAAATATTACAGCATTCTTTTGACTTAATCTCATCCATTAATTTTATGTTTACTTTTTCGGGAATTCTTTCATCAGGTAGTTCTAGTATGTCTAATTTACAGTATCTAGACAATCGTTTGCTGTATTCATCAATTGCTGATTTTAGATATGTTTCTTTTAATTTTCCTATACAAATAATTTGAATACTTAACATAATCCACAATCCTTTTATTTTTATATATTTTTTGAAAAGGTTTAATTTAAATTTTATTAAATATGAACTATTTCACTATGTACATCTCTACTAGCCACGTTTAAATGAAGGGAAGCTGTATCAAAAGAATTATCAGAAATTAATTCATCCATAACGGTTTGATAAGCAAGTTCAGGAAAATTACTTTCTTTACTTAAATGACCAAGCATAGCATTCTTTAAACCAGAAGATAATAAATGAGATATGGTTTTACCTGCCATTTCATTTGATAAATGACCAGTAGGACCTGCAATTCTTGATTTTAAAGGAAAGGGATAAGAGGAACAACGTAACACTTCTGGATCATAGTTTGCCTCTAACATAATAAATAAGCTTTCTTCCAATCGTTTGAAAATATCATTTGACATATGTCCAATATCTGTTGCAATACTTATCTTTTTATTGTCTCCCCATATATTGAAGCCACAAGGATTAATTGCATCGTGAGGAATGGAAAATGGTTTAATCTCTAAATCTCCTATGGAAAATTTATCAGATATTTTAAAAGTTTTAATATTGTTACTGGCTATTTTATCTCTTTGTTTTGGCATGGCATCTAAGGTTTCTTGATTGACAAATACAGGTAAATCAAATTTTCTAGAAAATGTTCCTAATCCTTGTACATGGTCAGTATGTTCATGGGTAATTAAAATACCGTCTAAAGAACTAGGGTCTACCTGAATTTCAGTTAAAGCCTTTTCGATTTTTTTACTACTTACACCAGCATCAATTAAAAGTTTTGTATTGGAAGTTTCTACAAACAAACTATTTCCGCTACTTCCACTATATAAACTACAAAAATTCAACATAATTTTTCTTTCCTTTGTTACTCATTTACTCTTTCGATTTTAGCGCCTATACTTCTAAATTTTTCTTCTATATTTTCATAACCTCTATCAATATGTTGTAAATTATAGATTTCTGTGATTCCTTCTGCTGCTGTTCCTGCAATAACAAGAGCAGCACCTGCTCTTAAATCAGAGGAATAAACAGGAGCACCAGATAATTTTTTAACGCCTTCGAAAAATGCTGATTTTCCTTGTGCCGTTATCTTTGCACCCATTTTATTTAATTCATCTGTATATTGAAATCTGGAATCCCAGATACTTTCATGAATCATGCTATTACCATTTGCTAAAGATAAGACAACACCCATTTGAGGTTGCAAATCCGTAGGAAATCCAGGATAAGGCAAAGTTTTTATCGTAGCTTTGCTTGGTCTTTTATTACACCAAACGCGAATACTGTCTATGTTATCTTCTACATTTCCACCTACTTCGATAATCTTAGCAGTAATAGATTCTAAATGCTTGGTAATGCAATTTTTAATAACTAAATCACCTTTTGTTGCTACGGCAGCAAGCATAAAAGTACCAGCTTCAATTTGGTCAGGAACAACGGAATAAGTTGCATTTCCATGTAATTTCTCAACACCATTGATTTTGATAACATCTGTTCCAGCTCCTCTAATGTCAGCACCCATCGTATTTAAAAAGTTTGCTACATCTACGATATGAGGTTCTTTTGCAGCATTATCAATAATGGTTGTCCCTTTTGATAACACACTAGCTAACATGACATTAATAGTAGCACCAACAGAGACAATATCCATATAAATAGGACATCCATTTAGTTTTTTTGCTTTTGCAAGAATTGTGCCTTTTTCGACGGTAACGTTGGCACCTAATCTTTCAAAGCCTTTAATATGCTGGTCAATTGGTCTAGCACCAAGTTTGCAACCACCAGGCATTCCCACTTCAATTTCTCCTTTTCTACCTAGCATAGCCCCTATGATGTAATAAGAAGCTCTAAATTTACTGGTTAAATCGAAAGGTGCTTTTGTAGTTGTTATATTTGATGTATCTATGGTAATACTATTTTTGTTATTCCAGGTTATTTTAGCACCTAATTTTTCTAATATTTCACAAGATATTTTAATATCACTAATATTTGGTAAATTTTCAATGGTACAAATTCCATCAATTAAAAGTGTAGCTGGTAAAATAGCGACAGCTGCATTTTTTGCACCGTTGATTGTTATTTCACCTTTTAAAGGTGTTGGACCTTTTACGACTAATTTTTCCAAATGAATGACCCCCATTATTGTTTGTTTCCATCAAAAAAGAGTGTGTAATAAAAATTAACACTCTTTTACTCATAAAAATATATCATAAAGTTAGAAGGATTGCAACTGTTTTTCTACTACTTTTTTGCAGTTATCAAACCATTATTAGCAAAAAATTCTAATAATTTAAATTTAAATTGGATTTCATTATCAGATTGATTTGAGACAAGAGCGAATTCTTCTTCTGATAAGCTATTTTTCATCAATTCTTTTGATTCATCTGGAACTACGCCAGAAGAGATATCAACAAAGCATAGAGGAGGAAACATTACGCACCACCAGTTTCTACCTTTTGCTTCACCAATTTCAACACGTAAAGCATCATAATAGCCAGCTGGTAAAGAAATATCGCCATAATCTTTAGTAGGAAATTCAAAATTACCAATATTAATCTTAACACAATAATCGTAGCCCTCTTCTTTTATTGTATTCATAGCTATTTTTTCAAAAGTAGTTTTGTTTTTTTCAACCATAGCAATCGCATCTTCTTTTGTTTCACAATTTTCACAAATTGAATTCATATATTTTAATAAATTATCACGAACAATATATTTTAATTTTTGGTCTTCTTCGCTATCACTATTGGCAATAACGTGTAATCTAAAAACACTATTAGCAATATCAGTAGAAATGTTTTGTGCGTAAGAAATGGCACAAATAGAACTATATAAAAAAAGAAGAAAAGTTAAAATAATTACCATTTTTAAATTTTTTTTCATTTGTTACCTCCAAAAATAATAAATTTCAAAAATATTCTTTACTATTAATTATTAACAAATTAGAAAATTTTATACTAAAAAAGGATAAAAATTCAATTGTCGAAAAAAGTAGATGAAATTTATTTGAAATATTATTGACATATTTGTAAAGAAATGGTAAAATTTACCAGTAGTCCAATAATGGCAATCAACAATAATAATTGAAAGGGAGAAATTCAAATGAATAAAGGTAAAGATACGAAAGAAAAGATATGTGCATTTTATGCAAGTGATTATCATTTTGAGATGATAAGTTTACCATATATAGATAAGAAAATAGAGGATAAAGATGAAATTATCATTCTAACAGAAAATAATTTAGAAGAAACCATGAAAAAATTTTTAGCAAATACAAATTTAAAAGAAGAAAAGAGAGAAAAAATATTAAAACTAGATTGGAAAAATAATGATGTAGAAAAACTAGAAGCAATAAAAGAAAAAGTAGAAGAAGCAAAGAATGTAATTGTTTTTGTAAAAGGAAATGAACAATATATTCATAATGCAAATCAAAATATAGAAGAATGTAGAAACAAAGAAAATCATATTAAAATTATAGATTGTTATAACATCGAAGAAGTGGGAGAGAATTTAGATGAAGTAATGGACCAATATCATAAGGTTTTAAGAGTTACAGGAGAAAAAGAAATAGAAAAATTATAAAAAAAGGAGTTGCCAATTTTTTTAAAATGGTGTATAAATAATTAAACAGATAATATATATTATCTGTTTTTGTTTTTAAGTAAATAAGAAAGGAAGATAAGTATGGAGGAAAGAGTAGAAAAAATACAAAATATTTTAAAGAAATATGGACAAGAGCATATATTAAATCATTATGAAACATTAGACGACATACATCAAAAAGAATTGTTACATCAAATCGAAAGAATCGATTTTGAATTAATTAGTCAATTGTACCATCATACTAAAAAACAAGAAAAGCAAGAAAAAGATAAAATTACGCCAATTGACTATCTAGATAAAAGTAAATTATACGATGATTATAAATATTATGAAAATATAGGAAAAAAAGCAATTAAAGAAGGCAAATTAGCAGCTGTAACAATGGCAGGAGGACAAGGAACAAGACTGGGACACGATGGACCAAAAGGAACCTATGATATTGGTTTAGAATCTCATAATTCGTTATTTGAATTATTATCTGATAGTTTAAAAGAAGCAGGAAAAAAATATGATGTTACGATTCCATGGTTTATTATGACAAGTCGAGAAAATAATGAAGCTACCATTGCATTTTTTGAAAAAAATAAATATTTTGGTTATCAAAAAGATAAAAACTTATTTTTCTTTATGCAAGGTCAATTACCTATGATTGATACAGAAGGAAAGATATTAATTGGAGAAGATGGGTTAATTAAGCAAGCAGCAGATGGGCATGGAGGAATTTATGAATCGCTTGTAAAAAATGGTATGACTCAAAAAATGAAGCAAATGGGAACAGAATGGATATTTATTGCTGGTATTGATAATTGTTTAGCAAAAATGGTAGACCCTGTTTTAATGGGGCTTGCTATTGATAAAGGGGTAACCGTTGCTTGCAAATCTGTGGTAAAAGCAAGTCCGCAAGAAAAAGTGGGAGTGTTTTGTAAAAGAAATGGAAAACCAAGTGTTGTAGAATATTCTGAAATTACAGAAGAAATGGCAGAAGCACGAGATGAAAATGGAGAGTTGCTATATGGAGAGTCACATATTTTATGCAATTTATTTCATATAAATATAGTAGAAAGGATGGGAGAAGACCCATTGCCTTATCATATAGCCTACAAAAAAGCAACTTATATTAATAAAGATGGAAATTTGGTAATTCCAGATTCGCCAAATGCGTATAAGTTTGAGGCATTTCTATTTGATGCTTTTGGACAGGTAGACGACATGGCAGTTCTTCGTGTAAAGAGAGAAGAAGAATTTGCACCAGTGAAAAATGCAGATTCCGCGGGAGTTGATTGCCCAAGTACAGCAAGAGAATTATATAAAAAATTTCATCATCTAGATTAGAAAGAATAATGATAGGATAAAAAGAAAGGAAGGGAAAAATGAACTATTTAGAAGAATATAAAAAATGGTGTGAAAGTCCAGAATTTAATGAAGAAACAAAACAAGAATTATTAGCCATAAAAGGGAATGAAAAAGAAATTGAAGACAGATTTTATCAAGAACTAGAATTTGGAACAGCAGGATTAAGAGGAATCATTGGTGCAGGAATTAATCGAATGAATCAATATACGGTAGGAAAAGCAACGCAAGGTTTAGCCAATTATATTGTGGAGCAAGGAACACAAGATAAAGGTGTTGCTATTAGTTATGATTCTAGAAAAATGTCAAAAGAGTTCAGTATGCAAACAGCACTTATTCTATGTGCCAATGGAATTAAAGCTTATTTATTTGAGAATTTAAGACCAGTACCAGAATTATCTTTTGCCGTAAGAGAATTAGGATGTACAGCAGGGGTTATGATTACAGCGAGTCACAATCCTCCTAAATATAACGGATATAAAGTATATTGGGACGATGGAGCACAAATTGTATCACCAAGAGATAAAGACATTATTAGCAAGGTAAGAGCGATTGAGAGTTTTTCTGAAATTAAGCAAATTTCACAAGAAGAAGCCATACAAAAAGGGTTATTACATATTATTGGGACAGAAATGGATGACAAATATTTAAGTGTTTTAAAAAGCTCTGTTTTAAATCCAGATATTATGAAAGAACAAGGTAAAAAATTAAAAGTGGTTTATACCCCATTACATGGAACAGGAAATACGGTAACAGAAAGACTATTAAAAGAATTAGGGTTAGAAAATGTATATGTTGTGCCAGAACAAAAAGAGCCAGATGGGAATTTTCCAACCGTTGATTATCCAAATCCAGAAGATAAGAAAGCATTTCAATTAGCCTTAGAATTAGCTAAAAAAGTAGAGGCAGATGTAGTTTTGGCAACTGACCCAGATGCTGACCGTTTAGGCATTTTTTCAAAAGATGCTAAAACAGGAGAATACATGACCTATACAGGAAATATGTCAGCTTTATTAATTGCAGAATATAGAATTTCACAAATGAAAGAAAAAGGAATATTGCCATCTAATGGAATGTTGATTACGACGATAGTATCTTCTGATTTAGCAAAAGCAATTGCAAAATATTATGATTTAGCATGCCCAGAAGTATTAACAGGATTTAAGAATATAGGTGCTGTTATGAAAAAGGCAGAAGAGAAAAAAGACAAAACTTATGTATTTGGTTATGAGGAAAGTTATGGTTGTTTAATTGGCGATTATGCAAGAGATAAAGATGGAATTGCAGCTGTTATGGCACTATGTGAGGCAGCATGTTATTATCAAGCTCAAAATAAAACTTTATGGGATGCCATGAACGATATTTATGAAAAATATGGATATTACAAAGAGGAGCAAGTATCGATTGTAAGAGAAGGCGTGCAAGGAGCACAAGAAATCAAAGAAATGATGACGAAAATGAGGAATACAGACATTAAAGAAATAGGAAAATATCAAGTATTAACTTTTAAAGATATCCAAAAAAATATCGTGAAGAACATGCAAACAGGAGAAATAAAGGAAACAGGATTGCCAGAATCAAATGTGTTATATTATGAATTAGAGGATAATGCATGGTGCTGTATTAGACCATCTGGAACTGAACCAAAAATCAAGTTATATATGGGAATAAAGGGAACATCAGAGGAAGATGCCAATAAAAAATTACAAGAATTAAAACAAGCTATGATGGACATTGTTGAAAACGGGGGATAGAGGGACGTTCCTTAAAATCCCTTTTTTGGGGACTAGGGGGACACTCCTTGGGGCATGGGGACGTACATTTTGTCCCTATCTATTATTTTAATTATATAGATAGGGACAAAATGTACGTCCCCATGCCCCAAGGAGTGTACCCCTAGTCCCCAAAAAAGGGATTTTAAGGAACTTCCCTC
>CAOJZE010000057.1 GCA_948466095.1 uncultured Clostridium sp. | reverse complement strand
GAGGGGAATCCCTCTTTACTTAAATAAAATTTCATAGTTTTTTTATGGAAAAAGAAAGTACCGATTGAGAATGCAAATTTTCATAACATAAAAAGAGACATGAAGATGATTTTTGATAAAGCTAACATAATAGAGGAAATGGTATGAAAAAGTTACTGATATGGCTAATTACAGGATACCAAAAATATCTATCAGGTCTAAAAAGTAAAACTATTCATTGCAAATATTATCCAACTTGTTCCGAATATACAAAACAAGCGATTCAAAAATATGGAGCATTAAAAGGAAGCCTCAAGGGATTTTACAGAATTTTAAGATGTAATCCTTTTTCAAAAGGTGGATATGACCCATTAAAATAGAAATAGGAGGAAGTTTCATGTTTGAAAGTTTAGCTAATCTTTTCGGTTATCTACTATCTTTTTTATATAATTTAGTAAATAACTACGGAATAGCGATTATATTATTTACTCTTATCATAAAAGTATTGTTATTACCTTTATCTATCAAGCAACAAAAAACGATGAAAAAAAGCGCAAAAATGCAAGAAAAAATGAAGGTTATACAATTCAAATATAAGAATGACCCTGATAAAATGAATCAAGAAATGATGAATTTATATAAAACAGAGAATATGAGTCCTTTCAGTGGTTGTTTAACAGCAATTGTTCAATTATTGTTATTATTATCTATTTTTTATTTAGTAAAAAGCCCAATTACTTATATGGAAAAAATTTCATCAGAAGATATTAATAAATATATTTCTCAATTGCAAGAAGAAGGAAAAGAAATAAGCAAAGTATATCCAGAGATTGATTTAATAAGAGAGTATAATTGGTTAAAAGAAAAGAATCCAGAAGATAATAATATCGAAAAATTAAATCTTCAAATGAATTTTGTTGGTTTGGATTTAAGTAAAATACCACAACAAAATATGACAGATTATACCGTTTATATTATTCCAATTTTGTATATATTATCTTCTTTTATATCAATTCGAATGACAACAGCAATGCAAGAAAAGCAAAATAAAGCGAAAAAAGATGTTGTAATAGACGGAGAAACAGGAAAAGAAATAGAAGAAAAAGAAAGTGAAAATGAAATAGATGCTGTTATGCAAACGAATAAAATGATGTCTTGGATGATGCCAATTATGTCTATTTCTATCGCATTTGTAGCACCATTAGGATTGGCTTTATATTGGTTAATTAATAATATTCTAATGATTTTAGAAAGATTAATTTTAGACAAAGCTATCAAACAAGAAGAGGAGGAGTAATATATGGGAAAAACTATTATTGCTGAAGGAAAAACCACAAAAGAAGCAGTTGAAAATGGTCTAAAAGAACTAAATGTTCCAAAAGATTGCGTAGAAATTAAAGTTTTAGAAAATGAAGATAAAAGAAGCTTTTTTAGTATATTAGATCCTAGAATTGTTAAAGTAGAAATGACAATCAAAGAAGAAAAGTTAGATAAGAGTGAAACCAAAAAAGAAATTGTGTTAAGTAAAGAAGAACAAGAAAAAGCAAAAGGAAATTTAGAAAATTTCTTAAAAGATTTTATCTTGAAATTGCCAGAAGGTACTAGATATAACGTAGAAAATACAGAAAGTTTTTTAAAAGTAGACATAACTAATAATGATTTGGGATATCTAATTGGATATAGGGGAGAGACTTTATATGCTTTACAAAATATCTTATCCTCTATTGCAGGAAAAGGAATAGAGAATAGGGTTAGAGTTATTTTAGACATAGAAGGTTATAAGGCAAAAAGAGAAAAAACATTAGAAGATTTGGCAGATAAAGTGGCTAAAACAGTAATTAGAACTAGAAAGCCTATTAAATTAGAACCTATGCAAGCGTATGAAAGAAAGATAATTCATAGTAAGTTACAACAAAATGCAAAGGTAGAAACAATAAGTGTGGGAGATGAGCCATATAGAAGGATTATTGTTTCTTTGAAAAAATAATATAAGAGATAAAATCGGAGGTCAAAGGTCGGATTTTACAAGTTATTTGTAAACTACTTTTGACCCTTTTTGTATTCTATTTTGTTTTTTTTGTTTCCTATATTTTTTATGCAGTAACAATTTGGGAGTTACCAATAAAAAATATAGGAAACGATTGAACAAAAAATAAAAAAGGAGGAAAAAAGCATGAGTACAATCGCATCCATATCTACGGCTCCACGGAATTGGTGGAATAGGAATCATTCGAATGAGTGGAAAAGAAAGTTTTTCGATTCAAAATAAAATTTTCGTTCCAAAAACAAAGCAAAAAGTAGAAAAAATAAAAGGATATACCATAAAATATGGAAACATTGTAGAAAATGGAAAAATCATAGATGAAGTTTTAGTTTCTTATTTCAAAGCTCCTAAAAGCTATACAACAGAGGATATGTGTGAAATCAATTCACATGGTGGAAACATTATGGTAAGAAAAATTCTAGAAATATGTTTAAAAAATGGCGCCGAGTTAGCGGAACCAGGTGAATTTACCAAAAGAGCGTTTTTAAATGGTAGAATTGATTTATTACAAGCAGAATCGGTGATTGATGTTATTCATGCTAAATCAGACAAAGAAGCAAAGGCTGGAATTAAACAGCTAGAAGGAATCTTATCTAAACAAATTGCAGAAATCAAACAAGACATATTAGATGTTATGGTGAATATAGAAGTTGCCATTGATTACCCAGAATATGATGTAGAAGATGTTACCAATCAGCAAATAATGGACATGTTACAGAAAGTAGAAGAAAAATTATTGAAATTAGAGAAAAGTTTTGATAATGGAAAAGTAATAAAAGAAGGTATAAAAACAGCCATCATTGGAAAGCCAAATGCTGGAAAATCGTCTCTTTTAAATGCTATTTTAAAGGAAGATAGGGCAATTGTAACAGAGTATGAGGGAACAACAAGAGATACCATAGAGGAATTTGTAAACATTAACGGAATTCCGCTTAAATTAATTGATACAGCAGGAATCAGGCAAGCAAAAGATGAGGTAGAAAAAATAGGAATTGCGAAATCTAGAGAAATAGCGAAGGAGGCAGAATTAATCATTGCTATTTTTGATAGTACAAAAGAATTAACACCAGAAGACAAAGAAATATTGGAATTAATTAAAAATAAAAAAGCAATTATCATTTTAAATAAAATAGATTTAAAATCAATTTTACAAGAAGATGACCCTAGATTTAAGAAAATAAGCCAACACATTCTTAAAATTTCAGCTTTAAATGCAATAGGAATAGAACAATTATACCAAGAAATAACAGATTTATTTCAATTAAACGAAATAAATTTAGATAATGAAATTATCGTTACCAATATAAGACATAAAAATTTAATTACAAAATCAATTCATCATATCAAAAAGACAAAAGAAGATGTCACAAAAAAAATGCCATTAGATATTATTGCCATTTCCATAAAAGACATTTTGGAAGATTTAGGAAATATAACAGGAGAAATGGTAAGTGAAGATATTATCAACGAAATTTTTGCTAAGTTCTGTTTGGGAAAATAAGAAGAATAAATTATCCTCAAAATTAAAAATAAAGCATTTTTATAAAAAAGTAGTATAATTTATTAAATAAAAACAAAAATCCAAATAAAAACAATTTAAAAGAAAATAATAAACTTTATAAAAAACAAAAAAATAAAAAAAGAAATGATTGATAGAAAAATAAAACAATAAAAATATTAGTACACATAAAATAAACACTATAAGTTAAGATTTATTAAAAATAAAAACAAGCTCTTAAAATAATAGAAAACAAAGTAAAAAAATAAAAAATATCATCAAAATAAAACAAAACTAATCAGTAAAAATTTAGTTAATTTACAACAAAACAACATTTTTTGTTCCACGAGGAATTGAAAAAATATGGCAACAGTAGGTTTTTGTGAGAAAGTTTTATAAAAAATAATAGAAACAACAAAATAAAAATAGTAGAATAGGAGAGAAAAAATGAGTTATATAGCAGGAGAATATGATGTTGCAGTAGTGGGAGCAGGACATGCAGGATGTGAAGCAGCCCTTGCAGCTGCTAGATTAGGAATGAAAACACTAATATTTTCTATTAGTTTGGAAGCAATCGCCAATATGCCATGTAATCCCCACATAGGAGGAAGTTCGAAAGGACATTTAGTAAGAGAAATAGATGCTCTTGGAGGCGAAATGGGAAAAAATATTGATAAAACTATGATTCAAATTAAAATGTTAAATACCTCTAAAGGACCAGCTGTACATTCACTAAGAGCACAAGCAGATAGAAAGAAATATCAAGCAGAAATGAAACACACATTGGAAAAACAAGAAAACCTAGAAGTGAAACAAGCAGAAATCGTTCATATTCAAGTAGAAAATGGAAAAATAGTGGCAATTGAAACGGATGTAGGAGCTATTTATAAAGTAAAAACAGTTATTTTGGCAACAGGAACCTATCTAAAAGGGAAAATTTTTATAGGGGAGTTTTCAAAAGAAAGTGGACCAGATGGGGTAGCAGCAGCTAACAAATTATCAGATTGTTTAAAAAAACTAGGAATTGAATTAATCCGTTTTAAGACGGGAACACCAGCTAGAATCAATAAAAGAAGTATTGATTTTAGCAAAATGGAAATACAAAGAGGCGATAATGGAATTGAAGCTTTTTCTTTTGAAAATGAGCCAAAAGATTTTGAACAAGTGGATTGTTATTTAACCTATACAAACGAGAAAACCCATGATATAATTCGACAAAACCTACATCGTTCTCCGTTATATGCAGGAATGATAGAGGGGACAGGACCTAGATATTGTCCATCGATTGAAGATAAAGTGGTCAGATTTAGCGATAAACCTCGCCATCAAGCTTTTGTAGAACCAATCGGATTGGATACAGAAGAAATGTATATACAAGGTATGAGTTCTTCGTTGCCAGAAGATGTACAAATTGCTTTATATCATACTATTCCTGGCTTAGAAAAAGCTGAATTTACCAGACCAGCTTATGCCATTGAATATGATTGTATTGACCCATCTAATCTTAAACTTTCATTAGAATATAAAGGAATCGATGGCTTATTTATGGCGGGTCAAATCAACGGAACATCTGGCTATGAAGAAGCTGCTTGTCAAGGTTTGATAGCTGGCGTAAATGCGGTACAAAAAATAAAAGGGAAAGAGCCTGTTATATTAGATAGAACGCAAGGATATATTGGTGTTTTAATTGATGATATTGTTACCAAAGGAACAAATGAACCATATCGAATGATGACATCTAGAGCAGAATATAGATTATTACTAAGACAAGACAATGCTGATTTAAGACTGACAGAAATAGGACATGAGGTAGGTTTGATTTCAGAGAAAAGATATGAAAAGTTTAAAAGAAAAAAAGAAAAAATAGAAGGAGAAATTACAAGATTAAAAAAATTAATTGTAAAACCAAATGAAGAAGTAAATCAATTATTGAGACAAAATGGAACATCAGAATTATCAACTGGTACAAAGATGTCTGAATTATTAAAAAGAACAGAATTAAATTATGAAACATTATCTGTTATTGACTTAGAAAGACCTGAATTGACAAAACAGGAAAGAGAAGAGGTTGAAATTCAAATTAAATATGAAGGTTACATTAAAATGCAAGAAGCACAAGTAGAAAAGTTTAAAAAATTAGAAACTAAAATTTTACCAGAAAATATAGATTATGAGAAATTAAAGGGGATTAGCTTAGAAGGTAGGCAAAAATTAAACAAGTTTAAGCCACGTTCTATTGGACAAGCCTCTAGAATATCAGGTGTTTCACCAGCAGATATATCCGTGTTATTAGTTTATTTACAACAATTAAACAGTAAAAAACAATAATACCATTTCAAAATAAAAAAGGAGAAAATATGTTAAAAGAAGAATTTAGTACAAAAATAAAGCAGTTTGCGAATGAAATAGGCATTTTGTTACAAGAGGAACAAGTGAATCAGTTTTATACGTATATGCAATTGTTACTAGAATGGAACGAAAAAATAAATTTAACAGCCATAACGAAGCCAGAAGAAATCATTGTAAAACATTTTATTGATTCTATGACAATTGCTAAGTATATACAAAAAAATGCAAAATTAATAGATGTGGGAACAGGAGCGGGGTTTCCGGGAATCCCATTAAAGATTATTAGAGATGATATAGAAATTACTTTATTAGATTCTCTCAATAAAAGAGTTATTTTCTTAGAAGAAATTCTTCGACATTTAAAATTAACAAAAATACAAGCGATTCATTCTCGTGTAGAAGAGTTTGGAAAAAATCAAAAGAATAGAGAAAGTTTTGATTATGCTACATCAAGAGCAGTGGCCAAGCTTTCTACTTTGTCAGAGTATTTGATGCCATTGGTAAAAATACAAGGAAATTGTATTTGTATGAAGGGTCCTAAAATAGAAGAAGAGATAGAGGAGAGCAAAAAGGCTATTTCTATCTTGGGTGGAAAAATAGAGAAGGTGGATAATCTTCAATTACCAGAGGGAAATATGGATAGGACAATGGTTGTGATTACTAAAGTGAAGCCAACACCATTGAAATATCCAAGAAAACCAGGAATGGCAACAAAGGAACCAATCCAATAAAAAAGTCTATAAATTTCACTTTTTTTATTGACTTTTTTCTTATATTTTTATATGATATTAGTATAGAACAAAAAGAATATATAAGTAAAAATTAACAAACAATGGAGGCAATAAAATTGGGAAAAGTTATATCAGTAGCCAATCAAAAAGGTGGTGTTGGGAAAACCACCACAACCGTTAATCTAGCAAGTATTTTAGCAAGAAGAGGAAAAAAAGTATTATTAATCGATGCAGACCCTCAAGGGAATGCAACAAGTGGATTAGGAATCGAAAAAGAAGTTGAATTTTCTACCTATGATATTTTAGTCAATGATACAGAAATACAAGCTGCCATACAAGACACCATGATAAAAAATCTAAAAGTATGTCCTTCTGACATAAATTTAGCAGGTGCAGAGGTAGAATTGGTTTCCATGATGTCAAGAGAGCAAAGATTAAATGAAAAATTAAACGAAGCAAAAAATCAGTTTGATTATATTTTAATTGATTGCCCACCATCTTTAGGGTTAATCACTTTAAATGCTTTTACAGCATCGAATAGTGTTTTGATTCCTGTACAATGCGAATACTTTGCCTTAGAAGGATTAGGACAACTATTAAACACCATTAATTTAGTGAAAAAACACTTGAACAAGAATATTCAAATTGAGGGTGCTTTATTAACCATGTATGATATAAGAACCAATTTATCTAATCAAGTAGTAAAGGAAGTAAAAAAGTATTTCAACAATAAAGTATACAAAACAGTGATACCAAGAAATGTAAGACTAAGTGAAGCACCAAGTTATGGAATGCCAATTATAGAATATGACATTAAATCCAAAGGTGCCAAAAGTTATATAAAATTCACAAAAGAATTTTTAAAAAATAATGAAGACCAAAAAAAGGCTAAACATATGATGTAGAGGAGGAATGCCAAATGGCAAAAATGACAGGTTTAGGAAAGGGATTAGATGCTTTATTTGGACCAGTGCCAGAGGAAGAGCAAATAAAAGAGAATGACACATTAAAAAAACTAAAAATAACAGAAGTAGAGCCAAATCGAGACCAACCAAGAAAAAGATTTGACCAAGAAGCCTTAGAGGAATTAGCACAATCGATTCAGGAATATGGTTTAATTCAACCAATTGTTGTCACACAAAAAGATGGTTATTACAGTATTATTGCTGGAGAAAGAAGATGGAGAGCTTCCAAATTAGCAGGATTAAAAGAAATTCCAGCTATTATTCGAGAGGACAATGAAAAAATCAATTCGGAAATTTCTTTAATCGAAAATATGCAAAGGGAAGACTTGAATCCAGTAGAAAAGGCAATTGGAATCAAAACATTAATGGATACCTATAAAATGTCACAAGAAGAGGTAGCAAAAAAATTAGGAAAAGGAAGAAGCACAGTTGCTAACTGGATTAGAGTTCTAAACTTGGAACCTCGTGTATTAGAAATGGCAAAAGAAGGAAAGATATCAGAGGGACATTGTAAAGCATTATTGACTATAACCGATCCAGAAAAACAATATCAAACAGCAGTACAAATGTTAGAAAGAGGTTCTAGTGTTAGACAAGTTGAAAAAAGAGCAAAAACCAAAGAAACCAAAGAGGAACAACAGAGAAATCATGTCTTATATAAAAGCATAGAGGATAATTTTCAAAGCTTTTTTGGTTCTAAAGTTAGATTAGACCCAGGAAAAAGAAGAGGAAAAATTATTATTGAATATACTTCAAATGATGATTTAGAGAGAATTTTAGGATTGATTCAATAGGAAAAGGAGGATTATATATGGAGAGTTTAATGGAATTCATAGGAACGGAAACTTTTTTATTGCTTCTGTTTGCCATGATAATTTTAGTGATAATAGGATATGCTATTATTGGGGTAAAATTTGCTAGATTAAATAGAAGATACCAGGATTTTATGAGAAAACTAGGAAATGGAAAAAATTTAGAGGAAGATTTACAAAACTATATGTCTCGAGTTAAACAAGTTGAGAAGCAAAATACCAAGATTTCTAATCAAATAAAAACGTTAAATGGGGATTTGACAAAATGTATTCAAAAGGTTGGTATCGTAAGGTATAGTGCTTTTAGAGATACAGGGAGTGATTTGAGTTTTGCTTTAGCTTTATTAGATGAAAATAATGATGGTGTTGTTTTAAATGGTATTTATTCGAGAGAGATGTCTAATATTTATGCAAAACCAGTACAAAAAGGTAAGTCTACCTATACTATTTCAGAGGAAGAGATGCAGGCGATTGAAAAAGCAATAGATAGTAGCGTATAAAAAAACCAAAAATTGCTATTGACAAACCTAAATAAAAATGCTAAGATAGAGACTGTTGGAAGAACAGTTTCTAACATTTGGAGAGGTGGTCGAGTTGGTTTATGGCACCAGTCTTGAAAATTGGCGTGCGTTTGTAGCGTACCGTGGGTTCGAATCCCACCCTCTCCGCCAAACAATAAAAGTTAGATATAAGACTATGTCTAACTTTTATTTATAAAAATGGAGATGTACCCAAGTGGTGAAGGGGACTGTTTGCTAAACAGTTAGGTCGCGAAAGTGGCGCGGAGGTTCGAACCCTCTCATCTCCGCCAGAAAAGTATAAAGTTTTGATGGCTTTATACTTTTTATGTGGATTTTAAATAAAAATATGATATAATAAGTATGAGGAACAACATTATATAAATAATGGGGATAGGAACAATACATTTGAAGGATAGATTATGTATTGGGAAGTAATTGATAAAAATGGAAAAGCAAAGAATGGAGAGTAAAAATGAATGAGAAAAAAGTTGTTAAAGTAAATAGAACTATAATCTTTTCAGCAATTGCAATAATAGCAATTACGATAATAATGGTTATTATTACAACGGCATTTGCTTTAACACAATTTTATAATAAAAATATAGCAGAACTAGAAAGACTTGTGAAATTAAATGAAGCAATTAATCGTCTAGAAAAAACAAATGATGATTTGGTAGAGAATCTTCCACCTTCGTCAGAAGATACTAGAGAGTCTCAATAGCTTTATGCTATTTTTTGACAAAAAATATTACGAAAACATTACAAAAATATTACTTTTTTATCATTTTTTTAAATATTATTGCCAAAAGTTGAAAAATATTAGAAAATAAGATATAATAATATATGATAAACTAGAAAGATGTGAAAAAATGAAAAAAAACAGGAAACAATTTATGATAAAGATTTTCATAACAATGATTACTATTATTTTGTTTTTTAGTATAAATATAATATATACTAAAGTATATGCATTAGAAGTTGCAACTGCAAAAGAATCATTGGAAAGTAGTGGTACACTTGGACAATGGATTAAAGAAGCTATATATGGTAAGGATCCTCCAATTAATCCGCAATATTATAATCCAGGGAGTTCATATACAGTTGAGGGCTCTGATAAACTAAAAAATATGGCTAATATAATAATAGGAGCAATACAAATTATAGGAACTGTTTTATCTGTTGTAGTGCTAGCAATTTTAGGTATTAAATATATGTTAGGTAGCGTAGAGCAAAGGGCAGAGTATAAGAAAAGCTTAAAACCATATTTAATAGGTGCAATTATGGTGTTTGGTATAACCAATATATTGGCTATTGTTATTAAAATAGCTGGACAAATACAGCTAGACCTATACAACTAACAGTATAGTAAGGGGCAAAAGAGGTGGTTAAATTGGTTAAAAAAATGATTTTTGTTATGGTAGTTATCATTATATTGTTTGTAGGATTTAATATGAGTTATACTGAAGCACAAGCTACGGATACAGTGGACGAAGTGATGACAGGGGCAGATAATTTTTTACGATCAGGTAGTAATGAAATAGTAATTAAAGAAATTGAACTACAAAAAACATCTAATTTTATTTTTAATTTATTATTATCTTTTGCAATCATAGCGGCAGTAATAATAGGAATGATAATAGGAATACAATTCATGATGGCAGGAGTTGAAGAAAAAGCCAAAATAAAGGAGTCATTAATGCCATATTTTGTTGGATGTGTAGTTGTTTTTGGTGCTTTTGGTATCTGGAAGCTAGCAGTAACAATAGTATCAAAATTATAAATGAGGGGGCAAAAGATGAAAAAAGTTTTAAGAATCATAGTAATGATTATAGTTTTGATGATGTTTTTTATAACAGCATCTTATGGTTCACTTGAAGTAGGAGATTTAACAGGAGATCAAGCAGGGATGACAGGTTTAAAGTCTACAGGAAATACTATTGTAAAAGTAGTAACAACAATAGGAGTAGTTGTATCTGTGATTGTATTAATTGCTTTAGGTATAAAATACATGTTAGGTAGTGTGGAAGAGAGAGCAGAATATAAAAAAACATTATTGCCATATGTAATTGGTGCCACATTGGTATTTGCAGCATCAGCTATTGCACAAATCATATATGATATTGCAATTAATTTGTAAATATAGTATAATATAATTAAGTTGTTATTAAAATTCTCTATTAATGTAGAGGAACTAATAGAATTTTATAAGAAATAAAGGAGGAAATTATATGAAAAAAGTATCTAAAATAACATCATTTTTATTAGTGGTAATGATAGTACTAACATTGGCAACTAATGTACTAGCAGCTACTGGAACTGATGTAAAACCTGAACAAATAACAGGGGAATCTAGTGTAGATGTTTCAGGTGTAACCAGTTTTGGTAATAGTATTGTTAGAGTATTAAGTACTATAGGAGTTGTAATATCTGTTATTGTTTTAATTGTATTAGGTATCAAATATATGTTAGGTAGCGCAGAGGAAAAAGCTGAATACAAGAAAACATTATTACCTTATGTAATTGGTGCAGCGTTAATATTTGCAGCATCAACCATAGCAACTATGGTATACACTTTTATGCAAAATGTATAATACATAATTCATATAAAAAACAAGAAATTAAGTTTCTTGTTTTTTTGTGCTCAAATATTACAACATTATTAATTTAATATTACAGATATATTAAAAATTCGAAAAAAAGGTA
>CAOJZE010000056.1 GCA_948466095.1 uncultured Clostridium sp. | reverse complement strand
TATCAAATGCTTTTGGTACATTAGCAGAAACAGCACGATCATTTGCAACTACATTGGTAGGAATAGCCGAAAGTTTAGCTAGGAACTTAAGCAATAAAAAAATAACGAAGAAAAAATTTATTAAATTACTGCAAAGTCAGGGAATGCAACGAAATGAAATAAACAGAATTATTAAAAATAACAAGGAACCATATACATTTTATAGGTATTACAATATAGTAGTAAGTTATCAAAAACAAAACGATAAACAATAAAAAAACGATAGAAATAATAATTTGTAAGGAAAAAACTACTTAAAAATTATTTTTACATAGAAAAATCAGAAACGAACACGATAGAAAAATAAGAAGCGGAAAGAAGGTGTATATCATGCTTTTAGCATTAAAAATAATATTTATATTCTTTTTAGGAATATTGGCATTATCAAAAATAGTAAAAGAAATGAATGAGCAAGTAGGAATACAAGAAAAAGATAGTATTTCAAAAAGCATAATTAATATGGTTGAAATAACTATTAGTGTAGCATTAATTTTCTTTATTTATAAAATATAGGAGGGATGCAAAAGATGAACGTTCAGTAGGTTCTGGTGTAGTATCAGAAATTATTCAATAGAATATATAGTAATAGCAAGGGTTACAAAGATTTGTAGCACCTTGCTATTTTTGTATTTATCTACTTTTTATCTACTTAGTATTTAATAAAGTCCATATTTTTAATAACCTCATGTTTAATTTCAGGTATTGCTTGAAGATAAATTTCAGTTATTTAGAGTAACAAGATCGCATCCTTTTGCAAGCATTAAAGTTGCAAAGGTGTGCCTTAGATCATGAAATGTCCTATAACGCAATCCTGCACTTTCGATTCTTCGCTGCCACACTTTTAGAACATTCTTATTGCAAATATAAGTGTTATTTCTACTAGGAAATACCATTGTATTTTTTCGTTCTTTATTAACAAGCATATTATAGACAGTATCGTTCATTGGTATTGTTCTAATAGAATGTTTACTCTTTGGTGTGGTCAACAATAATTTATAAGTTCTTTTTCGATTTTCATCAAATACTGCAACATTGACTAAATTATGCATAACATGAATCAACCTATTTTCAAAATCTAAATCAGTCCATTGTAAGCCTAATATTTCGCCTTGTCTCATTCCTGTGGCAAGAGCAAAAGCAACAATATCTTGATATAAACTACCATTAAATGCTGGTAGTAAAATGTTTATTTCATCTTCAGTAAAGAAATCAAAATCTAATTTCCTTTGTATTACTTCTTCAGGATCCACATCTTCTTTTGGAACATTAGCATTTTCACATGGATTTTTTAGAGTAAAGCCTTCCTTTTCTACATATACAAAGAAACTATGCAATAGTTTATGAATTGCAATAATTCGTTTAGTAGTAACATTCTTATCAGAATGAACTGCTTTTTTCTTTTTTAATCGATCGTAAAATTGCTCAATGTTAGTTGATTTTAATTCATTTATAGGACGATTAGATATGATATCAGGCTCGATATAATTTCTAAATAATCCTTCATACGATTCAACAGTAGAAGGTTTTAATTCAGTTTTTTTATGTTGAAATAACCATTTAGGTAATAAAACGCCAATAGTAATTAAGCCATTATCTGTTTGCAATCCTAGCTTCAGATTTTGCAAATATTGCTCTGCTTTTTCTTCTGCTTCACTTTTACAAGAACCATAAAAGGGTTTTTTGATAGGTGTTCCATCAGCTTTATGTCCTATGGTTTTTGTTACTTTATAATATTCGTAGCCATTAACTGTAAAATTAGTTTTCTTAGCCATAAAATGCCTCCATTTTTCAAAATTATTTTCATAAATCACTTGAAAAATGAAAGCATTTATTATAGAATAAAAAAGTAATCACTTCCAAGTGGTTATGTCTTGGATAATGTGTGTCGTTCCGCAAAAAATGAAACACATTATCCTTTTTTTATTTTCTATTATTTAAATGCACTATTATTTTCTACTCGCACAACTTCTCCTAAGATTTCAATATCTTCTAAGTGTAAATCTTTTGTTTCTTATGTCCGAACATTTTACCTAAAAGCATAGGTAATGTTAGGAAAAGCCATAGCATAGGTTGTAACCACCAACCAATAAAAAGCCAATAAAATATTCCATGATGCTTTGTTTTTAATTGACTTTCTGATACCATTTGAACATTAACATTTGTGCTACCACATTTACTACAAGTCATAAATTTTCCCCTTTCATATATATTTTTAGAAATCTAATAACTATTTAAATGCACTTTTATTTTCTACTCGTACTACTTCTCCTAAAATTTCAATATCATTTAATGTCAAATCAGTTTGTGTAGGAAAGTTCCACATATTCATAGCTTGTAATTCGATTTTTCCATCATCTGATTGAATCACTTTTCTAATAATAGGATTTCCTTGTTTTATTTTTAATAAGTAAGTTTTCATATTTATGAATCTATCAAATTTCTTTATTATTGCAATATCTCCAACATCAAGAAGCGGAGCCATTGAACTATCTGAAGCACATATTGCAAAATAATTCTTTGGATCATCTTCAGCAATATCTGTTCTATATGAATAAGGAACTGTTTGAACTACTTCATTAGTAGAAAGATTTATAACATTTATTTCTGTAAGTTTTGATTTACCATAATTTGTGTCCATAGGGACATTGTGTCCCATTAGCCATTGAGGATTAACACAATAGAGTTCTGCAAGGATTTCTAATGTTGGAATTTTGAATTTTTCTGTTTTCCCCTTTTCCCATCTCATAATAGTGCTTTTATTAACACCTACTTTTTGACCAGCTTCTTCTAAGCTGATATGTTTAGTTTCTCTAGCTTGTTTTAATCTTAAACCAATAAGTTTATAATCTATTTTCTTCATAATATAAAAAACTCCTTTTGCAATTATTATAACACATTTTGCAACATTTGCAACATTTTTTGTAAAAAATACAAAAAAAGTTGCAAAAAGGTATTGACAAAAAAATATTAGACGGTATAATGTAATCGAAAGTTGCAAAAACGCAACAAAGAAAGGAGGAAAAAAATATGATTAATACGGCTAAGATGAAAGGGCGAATTGCAGAAAAGGAAAAAACAATACAAAGTATAGCACCAGATATTCCTTGCTCTGCATATACCTTAGGACAACAAATTGGTAATAAAGCACCAATGAATTTGGATACAGCAGAGAAACTATGCGAAATATTAGATATTCGTGAAGATGAATTTGCTGAATTTTTTTTATACAAAAAGTTGCAATAATGCAACAGAGGAGGTAGTTATGAAAAAAATGAAAATGCGGAACGACACACAAAATCCAATGAGGTAGATTATGGAAGAATGGATCAGCCTAAACGAATATATGCGAAGATTTAAAACAGGTTATAGCGAAGTAAAAAGAAAAATCCATAATGGCGAGTTAGAATACGATCTTACAGAAGGGGGACATTATAGGATCAAAGTTGGAGGCAACACAGTTAGCAAAGAAATGTATGAAAGAGAAAAAGAGAAACGAATACAAGCAGAAACAAAATTAGGATTACTTAAAAAAATATTAGAAGAGGAGAAAGAAAATGAAAATTAACAAGAAAAAATTAATTATAAGAATCATAGAACTAGTGATTATTATAGCAACAATTATATTAACACCAATGGCAATAAAATATGCGACTGCAGTAAGAGGATATGATGCAGTTGGAGGGGAGTATTTAATACCATTACTAGCGTTTCTTATCATAATGCTTATTGAATCAATTTACGAAGCAGGAGAAGAATTAAAGAAAGCACAACAAGGAGGTAAGCATGGAAAAAATCACAGAAGATAAATTACATAAAAGTTATATATGGCACATTATAACACTAGCAAAAATGAAATGTAATATAAGAGACTTGGAAAATAGGAGGATTAGATAATGCAAAAGTGTAGTATATGTGGAAAAAAATATGATGGCTATGGTAATAATGCACAACCTGTAAATAATGGTAGATGTTGCGATGATTGTAACTCGACAATAGTAGTTCCAAGAAGGATAACAGATAGGATTAATAAAAAGGAGGAAAATTCTAATGGGTAAACATTCAAAAGAAAATTCAAATAATATGTATGGAACAATAATTTCAAGACAAGGCTTGCGATTAGTTTATTTAGAAGATCGTGTAAAAGAACTAGAAAATCAACTTATACAAGAAAGAGCAAATCGTATAGAAGATTTACAAACAATAAGATATATTGCTGAAACAAATGGAATAAAAGAAATAGCAGTAATGACTACAGAAACATTAGAGCAAATAACAGGAGGAATTATACAAAATAAAAAAGAGAAGAATTTGCATACCGACCAAGATACATAAACTCAACTCTTTAGAGTATTTAGAAAATACCCATATATTTATTTTATCAAATATATGTTTTATTGTCAAGAATCTACAAAGGAAGGAGGAATATAAAAAGCATGGCAAATAAAGATGCTTATTATTTTAGTCATGACTCTAATGCCTTAACGGATCCAAAAATATTATCTATGCGTTGTGATTATGGACTAGAGCGGATATGGTTTGTATTGGGCAATTTTAGAAATGTTAAGAAATGAATCCACCTATAAATTAGCATTAAACAAGACTACATACAGAGCTATAAAAATGCAAACAGGTACAAGCATAGATGTAGAAAAATATATAGATGATTGTGTTAATGAATACAAAGATAGTGAAAGCGGAAATGGTTTATTTACTTCTAAGGATGGAATGTTCTGGTCTGAAAGTTTTCTAAGAAGGATGCAGAAATATGAAAACTTGAAAGATAAAAGAAGGCAGGCAGCGAATGCTAGATGGAGTAAAGAAACTGAAAAAGATACAAAAAAATGCAAATGTATAAAAGGTTTTTACAAAAATAATGCAAATGCAAAGCAAAAGAAATACAAAAGCAAAGCAAAACTTAAAAAACTATATGCAAAAAGATGCAAATTAAATCAAATCAAATTAAATGAAATTAAATTAAATAAAATGAAATCTATCTATCCTTCTGATCACAAACCACTTGAAATAAAAGAACCGAAGATGGATGAGATGGAGGAGATGGAATTCGAAAGAATTATAAATAATTGTGAATTACATGTCTTGGATCCAAGTCTAAATATAGAAATAAGAGAAATTCTAAGGGAAATGTATTTAGATTTAAAAACTAGGAAAAAAACACTAGAACTTAATTCCAAAAAGATAATGTATGCACTAAAACAATTTGCAATAGCCAATACCAAATCAAGAATACAGAAGCCGAAGGCGTATTTCAAAAAGTGCATTATAACTGCAACAGAACAAACGGAACTAAGTACACAATATGATGTAGACACAATTTATTTATAGGATTGAAAACGAGGTAGGATATGAATAAATTTTATGGATTATCAAGTAGGACAACAGTACCAATATATCAAAAAATGAAGCCGAAACCAGATGCAAGTCATCTAGTAAATTACAAGAAAGAAAAACTATATGATTATTACATTTGTGATTATTGCGGAGAAGAAATAAAAATTATAGAAAAGAAACAAGAAATGACTGGTGGAGTTGCAATAATACCACATACAGTTACAAAAAGAGGAGAATTAAGATTAGCATTATGCAATAAATGTTTGAAACCAGCATTAAAAGAATTTGAAGAGGTGTAACAATGCAAATTGATAACATAGATGAAATAGAGAAATTCGTAGAAGAAATGAATTATTTTTTCACAAACATAGAAAGAACAAATTCAGATCTAAAAAACGAACTAAGAACAAAAGAATTAGAACAAGATGATTTATTACATGAGATTGAATTAAGTAATTTGAATGCTTTTGAATTAGCAAAGGTAGCTGGAAGATTGAAGAAAACAAGACAACAACGCAGAGAAATTAAGGACAAACTAGAGTTTATTTCAACGATCAAAGGATTTTCTGACAAATATAACAACAAGCTAATTACAGGAGATCTAATAAACCTATTAAAAAACATAAGACAACTAAAGAAGAATTGGGATACAAGAATATATAAAACAAGAGTATTAGAGGATTTGAAAGTAAGTAAAATGAAAGAAAAATTGGAAAAGGAGAAGCAAAATGATAATAGTTAATCAAAACAAAGATGAATTCGTAAATTTTGAAAATGTAATGTGTGTAAATATTACCGATTGTCAAGAAGATGGATTTTTAATATCTGCAGGTTTTATTGTTGGAAGAGATGATAATTATAGAGAATTAGGATATTACAAAACAGAGGCAAGAGCAAAAGAAGTAAAAAAAGAGATTAGAACTGCGTATAGCAATTTTAGTTATTTCAAAAATGCGACTAAAGAAGGAAAGGACTATATAATAAATCTTTTGAAACATAAATACGAGCAGTTTGATATATATGAAATGCCAAAAGAATAGGAAGTGAATGTATGAACAAATATATAGCAAGTGTAAGCTTTGGAAAAGATAGTTTAGCGATGTTGCTACTTCTTATGGAGAAAAGTTACAAATTGGATGAAGTTGTCTTTTATGATACTGGTATGGAATTCGAATCTATTTATGATACACGAGATAAAGTTAAAGAAATGCTAAAAAATAAAAATATTAAATATACAGAATTACATCCTAAAATTCCATTTTTACATAAAATGCTAGACATAGAAGTACATAAAAGAGATGGTAGTATTCAATATGGCTATGTTTTGTGTGGCGGTCGTTGTAGATGGGGAACTACAGAAAAAAACATAACTATATCTAAATATTTAAAACAACAATATGGACAATATTATAAAGAATACATTGGAATAGCTGTAGATGAAACTAGAAGAATAGAAAAGGAAAGAAATGAACATAAATTATTACCGCTTGTTGACTGGCGGAATGACTGAAAAGGACTGCCTGAATTACTGTTATAAAAAAGGGTTTGAATGGCGAGAAAATGGAAAAATGCTATATGGAATATTAGATAGGGTGAGTTGCTGGTGTTGTGCCAATAAAAACAAAAAAGAGTTAGAAAATATGAGATTATACTTACCAGATTATTATTTGAAATATATAGCATTACTAAAACAAATCAAGAAAAATAATAAGAAGCGGAGTAATAGTTGATAAAGCTAAAGAACAATTTATGAAATTATTTTAGATAAAGAGGTGAAACAAATGATATATGAATTTGAAATGATAGGAGAACCAGTAGGAAAAGCAAGACCTAGAATGAACACTCGAACAGGAAGAGCATATACACCAACAAATACAAAACTTTATGAATATTCTTTAAGACAATGGTTCATAAGAGAATATCCTAATTTTATACCAATTGAAACAAGGGTAAAAGTAACGATCATAGCTTACTTTGGAATTCCTAAAAGCACAAGTAAAAAGAAAGAAGCGGAGATGCTGAAGGAGAATATAAGTCCAACTAAAAAACCTGATGCAGATAATATCATAAAAATTGTGCTAGATGCAATGAATAAGTTTGCATTCAATGATGACACACAGGTTACGAAATTAGAGATTGAAAAGAAATATGATAAGACACCAAGAATTTATATAAAAGTTGAAGAATATTAGAGGTGAAATATTATGATGCGAATAACAAACGAAATGTGGATCAATGATAAATTCTACCATACAGTAGGTTGTTTAAGAGCAAAGGACTGTGATAATAACAAAGAGAATTTTGAAAAAATATTACAAGAAGAATTGATGGAAAATATAAAACTTGTTACAGATATACAAGAAGGATATTACAGAATAAAAAAATCAGATTTTTTCGACATGAGTGAGTTTGGAGAATATTGTTATGTACCTTGCGAAAAAGGTAAAGGAGCAGTCTTATACTATTTTGCAGCTTATGAAATTATAAAGTGAAAGGAAAAAGGCGATGGCTAATATTTATGATATGGATGGCAAAAAGAAAGTAATATTTACAGAAGATCCACCTCCTAATATTACATATAAGGAAATTATGAAAATAGTTATAGAAAATGCAACAGAAGAGGGATGACATAAAATATTTTGCGATGGTGGAGTTAATATGTGTCCATCAGATGTATTTGGAACAGAAAAGATAGATAAGAAACAAGAAGAGGATACCTGCAATTATGAAAGTATAGGATGCACAAAGTGCTGGACTAATGCAGTGGAAAAAATAAGAAAGGAAAAGAAAGTAAATGAGTGAATTAAGAGAAGAATGTTATAAATGCTTGAACAATCAAAATTGCATATCAGCAGCAGACTTTGGAAGTATTTATTGTATGTCACATAGAAAATTTAAAATGCCAAAAAATGAAACAGAATCAATAATTGAAGATTTGAATGAGCATAAAATAACGCCGAATCAAGCTAGAGAAAAATTGGGATTACAAAAAGAATGTGAGCTCGGAAGCGAAAATGAAAGATTATTAGAATTATGTATGTTTGCTTTATTACCTAAAAGAATATATGAACATGAACTGGCTGATAAAACAAAAGAAGCATTTAAGAATATTATTAAACAAAATATTAATGAAGATACTCATACAATTAGAAATGAAATAGTGAGGTACTGGGATGGCAAGAGAAAAATCAAATAATATAAAAATGGCAATATTCAGAATGATTTGTAGGAATGATGCTAGTATTATGAATCCACGGTTATGTCATATGCACAAGAGGATTAGCGGAAATACAAAACATTTCATATTACAAGGCTAGAAAATGTTGCAAAGAACTAGAAAAGGAAGGCTTAATTGAACACATAAGAGAATATATACCAGATCAATTTAGTTATGAAGGGGAACTGGAGCAAGAGGCATTTTGGAATATAGGATGGAGAGCAACTAAAAAAGCATTAGAAACTAAAACATGGAAACAAGAAGAAGCGGAAGAAGAAAGAATACGAAAAGAAGTGTGGGGAGATTAACATGGGAATAATTAAATATTTAAAGAAAAAGCAAAAAGAAAAAGAGTTAATTATTAAATTGCATAATCTTGAAAATTCTATATATTTACAAATTTGTATGTACACGAAAAGAGCAGATACAAAATATCATAGAGGAATTATAGATGCTTTGATTAGTGTTAGAGCACAACTAGAAAAGATTATTGATGAAATGGAGGTAAATTCAGATGGCAAGTGGTAATATAACAATTTCACAAGAATATAGACCATGCATAGTAAAAGAAAAAAGAGCATTATTTCATGGTTGGGTACATACTAAAAACTTATTAGGACAGGAATTTGAAGTAGGAATTGTAGAATACGAAGATGGACAGGTAGAAGAAGTAACACCTAATAATATAAAGTTTTGTGATGATAAATTAAAAGAGTATATTTTTGAGGAAGGTTAAATTATGAGAAGATTTTTATTTATGATTTTTGTTATTTTAATGACACCTATATATTTAATATTATGTTTTTTAGGAAAATTTATAGAGATTATGACAGATATCACAGAGCCTATTGCAGATGGAATAGAAGAATTGATTGAAAATATGATGAATTTTTGGAAAAAAGTATTACATAAATAAAAGGAAAGGAAAAGGTCGATATGGGAGTAAAAATAGAATTATATAATGATCATTTTGAAAATGCCAAAAGATATGGTATACCACACGCACAATTAATAATTGCAGATATACCATACAATTTAGGAAATAATGCTTATGCAAGTAATCCTATGTGGTATGTCAATGGAGACAATAAAAATGGAGAAAGTAATAAAGCAGGAAAGTCTTTTTTTGATACAGATAATGATTTCAAAATAAATAATTTTTTTGACTTTTGTACTAGATATTTAAAGAAAGAGCCAAAAGAAAAAGGACAAGCACCAGCAATGGTTGTTTTCTGTGCGTTTGAACAAATACAAATAGTTATTGATGAAGGGAAAAAACATGGATTAATGAAAAGTTATCCGCTAGTATTTATTAAGAATTATTCTGCTCAAGTGCTAAAAGCTAATATGAAAGTAGTAGGTGCAACAGAATATGCAGTTGCATTGTATAGAGATAAATTACCTAAATTTAGAAACATTGGAACAGATGGAAAAAAACACATGATTTTTAACTGGTTCGAATGGAGAAGAGATAACTCAAAAACATATCCTAAAATACATCCTACACAAAAGCCAGTAGGATTATTAAAGAAAATAATAGAAATTTTTACCGACGAAGGTGATGTAGTTATAGATCCAGTTGCTCGGAAGCGGATCTACATTAAGAGCTTGTGCAGAAATGAATAGGAGTTGTTATGGATTTGAAATTAAAAAAAACTTTTATAACTCGGCAAAGGAAGAGATGTTAAGTGATATACAGTTATCTTTATAAAAGTAATTTTTGAATATAAGGAGGAGATATAGAATGTACGAAATAAAAACTTGGGAAGAAGCAACTAAACTAACTGAATCGCAAAAAATAAAAATAATAGTTGATGTTTTAGTTGCAATATCAAATATAGTAACAGCAATAATAAATAAAAATATAGCATGGGGAATGAGTGGTATGCTATGGCTATTGATAGGAATAATAGAATGTTGCAGTTTCAAAAGATCAAATGGAGATGATTATCAAATCGAAATGTTAGAAAAACACACTGAATTGCAAGAAGGAATTATAAATGCATTGCTAAAAGAAACTGCAGTTGAAATTGAAATTAATAAAATAAAAATACCTAAGACTTTTTCAAAACCAAATCCAAAGAAAATGCAGAAAAAAATAGAATATTATAGAAAAAATAATAAGTTTGAATCACAAATAGTTATTGATACAGATTATACACTATTAGATAGATATACATCATATTTAATTGCTAAAAATTATAATAAGAAATCAGTAATAGCAAAATTAAAAAGAAAAGAAAAACAATACTGTAATAATTGTGGTGTAGAACTAACAATAAGTAACAAATATATGGAAGGTATGTGTATGGAATGTAAATGTGGTATAGATTACCAAGATAAAATAGGAGGAAAATTCAATGGATGATGAAGAAAAAAAGAAAAAAGTACAAGCTATTGCAGATATAATCCAAAGTTTATTACAACAAGTAGATATATTTACACAAGTATTAACTAAAGAAGATTTTGAAATATTAGAAGAGGCAAGAAGTGAACTAGAAAATAAAATAAACTATAAACAATCTGCTATGCCATTATTATTTGCAATAGGTGCTGATCCTGATACAACTGAAGATGAAATGAAATTAAAAACAATAAATTTATTGATAGAACTAATAAAAGCAAGAATTGAATATAAGGAAGAAATGCTTAAATTACAAGAAAAAAATCAGAGAAATCAAGAAACGGTGAATTTATTCAAAAATATGGGAATTTTATAGGAGGTATACAAAAGTGAAATGTGGTGATGAAGAATGGCAACACTGCCAAGTAGAAAAAATGGGATGTAATGGATGTTACTATGATGAAAAGGCTAATATATTACTAAGTAAAGAAGAACTAGCAATATTTAACACAAATAATTGGTATGAATGTGTAAGTGTAATAGAAAAACATTGGAATCAAGATTATGGAACATTTGATATAGAAGGAAAAGATGGAAAACAAGTATTAGAACTAACAACAGGTGGCTGGTCTGACAATGAACAATTATTAAATGAAATAGCAAATA
>CAOJZE010000055.1 GCA_948466095.1 uncultured Clostridium sp. | reverse complement strand
ATGATAAATACGAAGTATCGGAAACAGATTTAAGTTGTACCAATCAGGATACCAATGGAGAAAGGGAAGTAACTTTAATTACTTGTACGAAAAAAAAGGATAAAAGATTAGTTGTAAAATGTAGAGCTATTACTTAGGGGACATGGGGACGTAGATAATGTCCCCTTTGTCCCCATTTTATCGTGTTGATTGATTATCTATAAAGCCTTGTATGGATAATTTTGCTTCAGCTTGAGCAAATTGTTTTTTATATCTTATTCTTGCTTTCTCTTCGCCAAATTTACTGATATAATCAGCTATTGCCATTTTACAGCTAGGACTTGCATCTAATGCGTTTAGTAAATCTTCGATAGGTCTTTTTTGTTCATTATAATTTCTAGCTATTTCTTCTTGATTTCCATCTACTTTTTGTATAAAATCTGTATTTCTTTTAGTTTTTTTAGATTTTTGTTCAAACAATAATTTCATTTCACTATCTTTTATTATTTCTGCTCTACATTTTTCTTCTGATTTGGTATATCTTTGCAATTTCCATTTTTCAATTTCAGTTAAACCGCTTAAATCATGATATAAATTAACGGGTAGTGGTTGATGATTATGAATGCTTTCAATATAATCATAAATCATTTGGTTATTTCCAGTACTATCCAAAATCTTGATTAGGATAGGATTGATTTTATGGCTTAAGTAAGCACCTTGTATTCTATTACCAGCTATTTTTTTACATATTTTATGAATAGGTATTCTTTTATAAGTGTTTGGTTTTTCTTCTTTAATAGATGAAATAGAAAGTTCAAGTTTTTTGCCTTCTTTATCAGTATATTGTACAAAACCATTTTTTTCTGAGATATAAATGTTTATGTTTTTACTAATACTTTCTTTTTCTTGTGTATCTTCTTCGCTTTTAAGAGCTTCTTTTATATCATCAATTATTTCAAAATCTGAATTTTCTGATTTTCTACTATTTTGTGGTGTTAAATGGATTGTTTTAATAATTCTCTTCTCGATATCATCAAATATGTCATAATCTGGAGGATTTGAGAAACTTTCTTGTGAAAATGGTGTTTGGAATTCGTTTGTTGCTTCAATTTCCTTAACTTTTTCAATTTGATTTTCTTCTTCTGGAAATTGTTCCATATCATCAATTATTTTAAACTTCGATTTCTTATTTTGAGGAGTTGAATATACAGGTATAGAAAAACCGTTCATATCATCATTTATTGTATATTCTAAGGCATTTTTTTCTAAAGATTTTTTCTCGTTGGAACTTATTTCTGTAGTCGAAATGGTTTGTTGAGAAGATGTTTCTAGAGATTTATCTTCTTTATCTTCAGAGAGTGGTAAAGATTCATCCTTTCCTTTTAATTCTCTTAAATTAATTTCGCATAATGCTCTTGCATTTCTTAAATCTTCGCTTTCTTCTTGACTTATTTGCTGTTCTTTTAAAGCAGTTTTAATATTGGTAAGCTCTTCTTCCAACATCTGTATTAATTTAGACTTATCTGTAACAGTAAGTAGTATATTTTGAATTCTAAGTATATATTCCATACTTTCCTCCTCTAGATAATTGAAATTCTATATGTAAACCTATTTTATTGTACCATATTTTTTATAGGATTTTCAAGATTTTGTATATTTTTTTAAAATTAGCAAAAAATGATTTTCAAAATTGGGGGAAATTTCAATTTGACTTTTATCAAAAAATATAATATAATGCAAATCAGTAAGTAGCAACAAAAACTAGTTGCGAGAGAATGAGATTTTATTATTAAGTAGAGATTTTTGTATTAAGAGAGAAATAATGTAAATAATAATAAGGAACGGATTTATAAAAGTTTAGATTATGTAAGTTAAGAGAGAAAAGGAAGCTACATAATACAATAAACTTTCATATTGATATGGGTAAAATAAATTAGGTTCATTAGTTTGTTATATTACAAGCTATTTTTGACGTTATTAAAAATATATAGAAAGAGATATTTAAAATTAATAAAATCCAATAAAAGAAAGAAAAGAGAGGAGAAATTATGGCAGAAGAAAAAACAGAAAGTAAGCAAAAGAGAAGTTACGAAAAGAAAGAGAGACCAGTAAAAAGAAATTATCAAGAGGGGAGAAAGACAACAAGAACTAAAAATCAAGAAGAAGGAAAAAAGACAAGACCATACCAAAAAAGAAATACTAATCATACGAAAAGTGAAAAAGTAAAGATTGTATCCACACAAAAAGGAGAAAATGTGGAAATAGTAGATGAAAAACCTGTTGTTGAGAGAAAGAGAAAAACTTCTACAAGAACAAGAAGAGCTACTAAAAATAATCCTATTTTTAAAGCCTCCAAATTAAAAATCATTCCATTAGGAGGCTTACATGAAGTAGGAAAAAATATTACCGTTTTTGAATATGAAAATGAGATGATTGTAGTTGACTGTGGGTTATCTTTTCCAGAAGATGACATGTTAGGAGTCGATTTAGTCATACCAGATATTACTTACTTAGAAAAAAATGTGGATAAAATCAAGGGATTGATTATTACGCATGGTCATGAAGACCATATCGGAAGTGTGCCATATTTGTTAAAGAAGATTAATATTCCAATTTATGCACCGAGACTAGCTGCAGGATTAATTAGGAATAAATTGGAAGAACACAAATTATTAAGAAGTACCAAATTAACAGAAGTGCTACAAGGTGAAACTATAAGTTTAGGAAAAAATTTTAAAGTAGAATTTATTAGAAGTTCGCACAGTATCCCGGATTCTGTTATGTTGGCGATTACCACACCAGCTGGAACGATTTTACACACAGGTGATTTTAAAGTAGATTACACGCCAATTGATGGAAAAACAATGGATTTCGGAAGGATTGCTGAAATTGGAAATCAGGGAATTTTGGCTTTGATGTCAGATAGTACCAATGCCGAAAGAAAAGGATTCACAATGTCAGAAAGTTCGATTGGAGAAGTGTTTGACAAGTTATTTTTACATTGCACCAAAAGAATTGTGGTTGCTACTTTTGCTTCTAATGTGCATAGAGTACAGCAAATTGTGAATTCAGCAATCAAATATAATCGTAAAATTGCGGTATGTGGTAGAAGCATGATTAATATGATAGAAACAGCAAAAGACTTAGGCTATATTGAATGCCCTGACAATATATTCATTGATATTGATATGATGAATCATTACACAGATGAGCAATTAGTCATTATCACAACAGGAAGTCAAGGAGAGCCAATGTCAGCGTTAACAAGAATGGCGGCAGGTGACCACAGAAAAGTGAAAATAACACCAAATGATTTAGTAATCATTTCAGCAACCCCAATACCAGGAAATGAAAAATTTGTATCCAAAGTAATTGATGATTTAATGCAAATTGGAGCAGAAGTGGTATATAGTTCTTTGGAAACCATACATGTTTCTGGACATGCTTGTCAAGAAGAACAAAAGTTGATATTAGCTTTAACCAAACCAAAATATTTCATACCTGTACATGGCGAATATAGACAATTGATTGCTCACAGTGAAACAGCACAAAGTATGGGGATTGATAAAGATAATATTATTATGATGTCAAATGGTAGAATACTAGAAATCAACCAAGATGGTGCTACCTTGACTGGTTCGGTTCCAAGTGGTAGAATTTTGGTAGATGGATTAGGAATTGGAGATGTTGGAAGCATTGTTTTAAGAGATAGACAACATTTATCACAAGATGGATTGATTGTTATTGTATTAACGATGGATTCTGCAACAGGAGAAGTGGTTGCTGGTCCTGATGTTATTTCAAGAGGATTTGTTTATGTAAGAGAGTCAGAAAATTTGATGGATGATGTAAAATCTGTTGTGAGACATGAGATAAAAAAATGTGAAGAAAGAGGCATTACTGATTGGGCAACGATTAAGTCTACAACGAGAGAGAACTTGAGAGATTATATTTTTATGAAGACGAAAAGAAATCCAATGATTATTCCGATTATAATGGAGGTATAAGAATGGATATTAAGAAAAGGTGGAAATGTGCAAGAGGAAGATAGAGGAGAAAGATAGGAGAGGAACAGAAATGGATTACAAAGATTTAGCGAATTTAATATTTCCAGATGTTAAGGAAATAACATATTACGAGGAAAAATATCCAGAAAGAAATTTGAAGGAAGGAGCAATGGTAACAAGATTTGCTCCTAGTCCAACTGGATTTGTACATATTGGAGGATTGTATCAATCCTTAATTGCCAGAAAATTAACAGCTCAAACAGAAGGTGTATTTTTCTTGAGGGTAGAAGATACAGACCAAAAAAGAGAAGTGGAAAACGGAATTACTGGAATTGTAAATGCTTTAAAGGATTTTGTCATTGTACCAGATGAAGGCATGGTATCCGAAAGTGAAGAAAATGGAAATTATGGACCTTACAAACAATCTTTAAGAAAAGAAATTTATCAAGCTTATGCCAAATATTTGATAGAACAAGGAAAAGCGTATCCATGTTTTTGTTCTCCAGAAGAAATAGAAGGTATTAGAGCCAAACAAGAAGCTGCTAAAATTAGACCTGGTTATTATGGCGTATGGGCTAAATGTAGAAATCATACCGTAGAAGAAATGGCAGAAAAAATAAAGAATGGTGATAGTTATATTATTCGTTTTAAATCACCAGGAAGAGAAGATAGAAAAATTAAGCATCATGATGTGATTAAAGGAAATGTAGATTTTCCAGAAAATGACCAAGATATTGTTATTATCAAAGCAGATGGATTACCAACTTATCATTTTGCACATGCAATTGATGACCATCTAATGAGAACAACTCATGTGATTCGTGGAGATGAGTGGTTATCTTCTGTTCCATTGCATTTACAATTGTTTCATGAGTTAGGATTCAAAGCACCTAAATATGCACATATTGCACCAATCATGAAAAATGATAATGGTAATAAGAGAAAATTAAGTAAAAGAAAAGATGCAGAAGCAGCTGTTAGCTATTATGAAGAAGAGGGAATTCCAGCAGAAGCAGTGAAGGAATATTTGTTAAATATTGCGAATTCTAGTTTTGAAAATTGGAGAAGAGCGAATGCGGATAAAGCAATGGACGAATTTGAACTTCAATTAAATAAGATGAGTGTGAGTGGTGCTTTATTTGATATGGTAAAATTGCTAGATGTCGGAAAAACCGTTATATCAAGAATGACAGCAGAAAAAGTATACCAAGAAGCATTGAATTGGGCTAAAAAACATGATGAAGAATTGGCTAACATGTTGGAAGATAAGGAATATGCTTTAAAGGTATTTGGCATTGAAAGGGGCAATAAAAAGCCAAGAAAAGATATTTCAAAATGGTCAGAAGTAAAACAAAATATAGAGTATATGTATGACGAAAAATTCTTTGCTAAACCACAAGAATATCCTTATCAAGTTATTAAGGATAAGGAAGATATTAAAAAGATTTTAACGTTATATCTTGAGAAATATTATGATGATTCTTATGACAAACAAACATGGTTTGATCATATCAAGGAATTAGCAGGAGAAATGGGATATGCCAAAGAAGTAAAACAATTTAAGGCAAATCCAGACCAATATAAAGCACATGTGGGAGATGTTAGTACTGTTCTAAGAGTTGCTTTGACAGGCAGAACCAATACACCTGATATGTATGAGATTATGCAAATTCTAGGGAAAGATAGAATCACTAAGAGATTTGAATTAGCGATGAAATGAGACAAGGGGGACAGGTTTCATTTGTCTCATAAATTAGTAATGAAATGTCGAAAAATGAAGATGACAAAATTATGAGACAAATGAAATCTGTTTCTTCTGTTTCAGAAAGGAAAGTTATGGAGTATAATTTGGGAGATGTCGTACGAACAAAAAAACAACATCCTTGTGGTAGTAAATTATGGGAGATTACAAGGGTTGGTGTTGATTTTAAATTGAAGTGTCAAGGCTGTGGCCATGTAGTGATGCTACCGAGAGAGAAGGCTTTGAAGGCGATTACGAAAAGAATGAACCCCAGAGACATATAGTATGTACTCTGGGGTTCAAACTATTTACTACGTACAAGGAATTGATTCTGTTCTGCTAGTTCCCATTGTTTCTTAAATTTTTTAGCATTTTTTGTAGCGTACCATGCCCTTTTACTCATTGTAAATAGGTCTTCACGACAACGCGGGCTATCGGGTATTCTAGAGACCCTTGAAGCCAAAAAACGAGCACTTCTTAAAGCCTTGTTTTTAGCTTTTACACTACTATGATGCCGTCTTCGTGAAATAGAACGGTCTTTTTTCTCGAAATCTGGAATATTGTCCAAAGGACATGAAAATAATCCACTTGGGCACTCGCACTCACAAGAATGAGCGGAATTACAAAAATCTTTTTGCATAAATACCTCCTTGTTTTCGATGACTAAAAATACAATCATCGTATATAAGATTAAAAGTCTCCTATATAATATCACAAACGTCAACATAAAGTCAAGAAAATTGGGAAATTATTTATAAATATACGAACAAAACGACAAAAAACGACATATAATACAATATAGTATCAAACAAGGTACTATATTGGAGGTGACTTTGACATGGAGCCACAAGAAACAATTTATTGCTATGACAACAGAGAAGAAAAATGTGCTAAAAAGAAAAACTGTTTAGGAATTGTAGCAATTATATTATTAACAGCATTGGCTTTTGTATTAGGATTGCTTATAGGAGCAGCTTTAGCTGTAGTTATACTTCTATCTTTACCAGCTGTTATTGTTCTAGCTGTAGTATTAGGATTGTTGTTAATCTTAACCATTATTCTAATGTTCTGTAATAGAAAAAAAGAGAAAAAATGCAAATGTAAATGTTGTTGTTAAAAGAAAGCCACCTGAAAAGGTGGTTTTTTAGATACTAGGAAATTTCTGTAGTAGATAAATATGGCGAAAAATAGATTTTCTAGCAATTTGCATCGCGTAGAAAATCTTGAATTCGCTTTTTATCATAATCCTATAAATTGTTCAATAAATTCCCAAACATCATCTTGATAAACTTTTCTTTCAGAAGAAAAAGGTAAAGTTGTAATATCACCAAGAGGATTCAATTGTTTTTGTAGAGTTTTAACAGTTGCATCAACTTTTGTTTTGGCAATTTTATCTGCCTTATTTGCCAAAATTAAACAAGGCAATCCAGATGAAATCATATAATGGTACATCAATCTATCATTTTCAGTAGGGCTATGTCTAATATCTACTAAAAAGATAATCAAAGAAATTTCTTTTCGATGGAATAAATATTCCTCAATAAATTTTCCTACTTGTTCTTGTTCTTTTTTAGACATTTTACTAAAACCATAGCCAGGTAAATCAACAAAATAAAAATTATCATCTATATTATAAAAATTAATTTGACGAGTTTTACCAGGTTCACTACTAGTTCTAGCTAGTTTTTTTCGATTTATCATAGTATTTACGAAACTTGATTTTCCAACATTTGATTTTCCAACTAAAACAATTTCAGGCAATCCGTTAGTAGGATATTGATTTGGTCGAACAGCCGAAATTTCAAATTTAGGGTTTTTGACTAACATAACTAAAATCTCCTCCGTCCCTAAAGGTATTACTTATCTGTAAGCTCGCTTAATGCTCGCACAGCTAAGGGCATCCCAAAAATCATTTTATTTTTTCTAGACCACCCATGTAAGGTCTTAAGACTTCTGGAATGATAACGCTTCCATCTGGTTGATAATGATTTTCTAGGATAGAAATTAGCATACGAGGTGGGGCAACTACGGTATTATTTAGTGTATGAGCGAAATAATTTCCATTTTCCCCTTTGATACGGATTCCTAATCTACGAGCTTGTGCATCCGTTAAGTTGGAGCAACTTCCAATTTCGAAATATTTTTTCTGTCTAGGACTCCAAGCTTCAATATCACAAGATTTTGCTTTCAAATCAGCTAGGTCTCCACTACAACATTCTAGTGTTCTAACAGGAATGTTCATGCTTCTAAAAAATTCTACGGTGTAAGACCACATTTTATCATACCATTCCCAAGAGTGTTCTGGTTCACAGACAACGACCATTTCTTGCTTTTCAAATTGATGAATTCGATAAATGCCACGTTCTTCGATTCCATGTGCTCCTTTTTCTTTTCGAAAACAAGGAGAATAAGAAGTCATGGTATAAGGCATGTCCTCTTTTTTCAAAATTTGGTCTTTAAATTTACCAATCATAGAATGTTCACTAGTACCGATTAAATATAAGTCTTCTCCTTCAATTTTATACATCATGGCATCCATTTCTTCAAAACTCATGACACCAGTTACCACATCAGAACGTATCATAAAAGGTGGTATACAATAGGTAAATCCCTTGTTAATCATAAAATCTCTAGCATAAGTTAAAACAGCAGAATGAAGTCTTGCGACATTTCCCATGAAATAATAAAATCCATTTCCTGCTACTCGTCTGCTACTTTCTAAATCAAGTCCATTAAGAGACTCCATAATTTCACTATGATATGGGATTTCATAATCTGGTACAATTGGATTACCATATTTTTGAATTTCTACATTTTCACTGTCGTCTTTTCCAATGGGAACAGATTCATGTATGATATTAGGAATTTTCATCATTCTTGTTTTGATTTCTTCAGCATATTCGTTTTCTAATTTCTCATTTTCTGCTAGCTTTTCATTGATAGTGTTTACTTGTACTTTTATTTTTTCGGCTTCTTCTTTGTTGCTAGCTTTCATTAGGCTACCAATTTGATTACTAAGATTTTTTCTTTCTGCTCTCAAATTGTCACCATTTAATTTGGATTCTCTATTTTTAATATCTAAATCAAGAATTTCATCGACTAAAACAAGCTTATGGTCTTGAAATTTTTTTTTCATGTTTTCTTTGACTACATCTGGATTTTCTCTTAAAAATTTAATATCTATCATATTGGTTACCTCCATAATCTAATGAGCCAATTATACAATATTTTTTGATAATTGGCAAGAAATTGGGAAAAATAATAAAAATGATGATAATAATAGAACAAGGAGAAAGATGATGTTTTTTGAAATTGCAAAGTTTATCTTATATTCTGGACTTGTTGTGTTAATTGCCAAATATATTTTAGTTATAACATTAAGAAAATTAGCAGAGAATCTAAATTTAAAACCAAAAACTGTGGGAGATATTGCAGGATATGCTACTTCTATGCCAGAGTTATTAACTATTACGGTTTCTAGTATGAATGGATTGATGGGAAGTAGCATTTTTAATATATTAAGTTCTAATATCATTAATTTCATTCAGTATATGGCATCTATTCTATTGAATAAAAATAGAAAAGCTTTTACTAATAAAGCCATTAAAACGGATATTATATTAGTCTTCATAACAATATTAATACCATTCATCTTAGTATGGAAAAAAATAGAGATGAATCTAATCATTGTGCCAGCTTTTTTGATTTTGTTTGCTTTGTTTCTTTACCTCAATAATAATGTTCATAAATTATATTTGCAAAAAGAAGATAAGCAAATAGAAAAACAAATTCAAGAAGAAGGAGAACAAGAAAAGGGGAATACGAGAAGAACCGTTCTTTATATTGCTATTTTGCTAGGTACAGGAATTTTGTTATATGTTATAGGAGAGTTGTTAGGTGATACACTAAATAATTTATGTTATCAGTTTAACATTTCACAAGTTATAATAGGGATTTTACTTGGTTTTATTACTAGTATACCAGAATTGATTACTTTTTTTGAATCACAAAGACATTATAAAAATCGAGATAGCAACAATATGCTTGGAGTTGTGGAAGCAACCAATAATCTTCTGACTTCTAATATGTTGAATTTATTTATGATTCAATCGATTGGTATTTTAATTTATGCAATATTTTGAAAATTTAAGTTTCGATTTTTTTTGGGGTAAGCTCCTCCAAGTGGCATTTATGGGAAATACATTACAGATTTTGGATAAGCTAAGCTTTTATAGAAACTCTATCTGTGTAAAATGAGCCTCTTTCATGTTCAAATGTTACTTCCTATATTTTCAATGAATCATGAATGTGACCGGAATAAAATTAGAAATTCTTTGATTATTTTTTGGAAAGAGTTCATCTATTGATGGAAGGGTGCCAAAAAATAATCTTAGAATTTCTTGCTTTTATGTAGGAAACTGAATGATTTATGAGAAATATAGGAAATAACATTTGCCTTGAGCATTCCTCATTTTACACATAAGACTTTCTAATGGCAAGCTTAGATACTGAGAAATCTTTCATTATTTTCCTATAAATGCCACTTGGAGGAGCTTACCCAAAAAAATCGAAACTTAAAATTTGAAAACACTTGACAAAGCCTAGTTGAATCGTGTATAATATAAAACGTTACAAGAAGAAGTCAAACTTCTCACCTTATCCAAATGAGGAAAAAGGTTAGAAATTGAATAAATTCAGAGTATTTTACTCTAATTTTATTTTTGATTTGACTTGTAACAAAGTCAATTTTTTTATGGAGGTGTTTTCAATCAAACAAGATTTACCAATCAACAGACAAATAAGAGCCAAAGAAATACAATTAATAGAAGATAATGGACAAAAAGCAGGAGTGATTCCATTTGAAGAAGCTTTAGCAAAAGCAGAAAATAAGAATTTAGATTTAGTACTAGTTGCTCCTAATACGAATCCGCCAGTTTGTAAAATCATGAACTACGGGAAATATAAATTTGAGCAAGCTAAAAAAGAGAAAGAAGCCAAGAAAAAACAAAAAGTTTTAGAGATAAAAGAGTTAAGAGTAACTCCTAATATTGAGGAACATGATTTTGGTTTCAAAAGTAAAAATGCTAGAAAATTTTTAACCGATGGAAACAAGGTAAAAATAACGGTTCGTTTTAGAGGAAGAGAAGTGAATAATGCAAAAGCAGGAGAAATGGTGCTAAACAAATTCATTGAAAATTTGGAGGATATTGCAACTGTTGAAAAAGCACCGAAGTTAGAAGGCAGAAATATGTTTACTATTTTAGCCAAAAAAGCAGATAAATAAAAAATGAAAGGAGCGATGGCATATGCCAAAATTAAAAACCAATAAAGCTGCTAAGAAAAGATATTCATTAACAGCTACTGGAAAAGTAAAAAGAACAAAGTCAAACAGAAGACACTTATTAGCCAATAAGACAAGGAGACAAAAAAAATCAGGAAAGATTCAAAATGCTTATGCAAGCAAAACATGTGAAAATACAATCAAAAAATTATTACCTTATGGTAATTAAAAAAGAGGAAGGTGAAAATAAATGGCAAGAGTAAAAACAGCTAGAACAACAAGAGCAAGACATAAAAAAATATTAAAACAAGCAAAAGGATATTATGGAGCAAAAAGTTATCGATTTAGAAATGCAAATCAAGCAGTTATGAAATCATTGGCTTATGCTTATGTTGGAAGAAAAGATAAAAAAAGTAATTTTAGAAAATTATGGATAGCAAGAATTAATGCAGCAGCAAGAATGAATGGAACAACTTATAGTAAAATGATTGCAGGTTTAAAGAAAGCAAATGTTATGATTAATAGAAAAATGTTGGCAGAAATCGCTGTAACGGATCCAAAAGCATTTACAGAGATTGCTGAAATAGCAAAAAAAGCATAATCAATATGCTTTTTTTTTGTTATATAGAAAAATCCGAGATTTTTCTATATAACAAAATACATTC
>CAOJZE010000054.1 GCA_948466095.1 uncultured Clostridium sp. | reverse complement strand
TTACATATTGAAGAAAATAAAACAATACCAGAAATTGCTAAAATAGAAGGAGTATGTAGAACTAAAATTGATAAAAGTATTGCACAAGGTTTAAAAAAATTAAAAATTTTTTTAAAACAGGGGGTGTGAAATAGCCAAAAAGTGAGCAAACAAGTGAGAGGGTATAAAAACTCTTTCACTTGTTTATTTTTTTGAAATAAAAAAGCACCTTGAAAATTGAATAACAATTCATTAAATACATTCCTACTATTCGAGCTAGTTAAAAAGTAATCTCACAAATTACTTTACCTAAATATAAGATAGCCACTTATAAGGCGAGGACAAGTAGTAGGTATAATGATACACTTGTTTAGTCATAGCACGAGCGAGATAAAACCGTCCCACGCATTGAGAACAAATCTGTTAGGAGCAGATAGGTGGAACTCCTGTGGAGCAATTTAGCTAATTGCCATTTAATGAATTTTAGGAGAAAGATAGAAAATAATTGTAAAAGGCTATCTAATCTATAAGGTAGCCTTTTTGAATAAAAAAGGAGAAATAAAACAATGAATATTTTACTAATTATATTTTTAATACTACTTATACTTATTACAACATTTACATATTTAATGATTTTATATTCAAGTATGAGTAAAACAGAGGAAGAAAGAATATTAGAAGATCAAGAACAAATGGAATGGTTAAAAAATTACAAAGAAAAAAAGGAGAATAATAAGATGGAAATAAAAAGAGGAGATTTGTTTTATGCAGCATTAGATGAAACTTATGTAGGAAGTGAACAAACAGGAGTAAGACCAGTAGTAATATTACAAAACAACATAGGAAATGAACATAGTCCAACTGTAATAATTGCACCGATAACAAGTAAAGTAAATTCAAAATCTATAATACCTACCCATGTTTATATAAAAGGGTATAAAGATAGACTAAAACAAAATTCACTTGTTCTAACAGAACAAATAAGAGCAATAGACAAATCAAGATTAAAATATTATATAGGAGCTTTAGATACTGGAGAATTGAGAAAGGTAGATAAAGCTCTTATTATTTCATTAGGAATAGATTTAGAAAAAATAAAAAAAGAAGTGCCACATAGAGAAGGAATAGAAGAAAAAACAGAATTTGTTACAAGAAATCAAATTGCATCTTATGGAATGGTAGCAAGAGAATATTTAAAACATACAGGAAATTTGGAAATTTCAAACGAAGAATTTGGAAAATATATATTAACTCTTATTGATTTATATTCTCCAGATGAAGTTGAAAAACAAGCAGAAAATGTTAAAAATAGAAAATAAAGAATTGTCAAATGTATGAAATCATTGAGATTTTTGAATTTGCACATTTCACATAATAAAAAAAATGGGTTAGTCTTTGATTACATCAAAGACTAACTTTTGAAAGTTAGGAGGATTTGATGAAAGTAAAAAAATCAAATATAAAATTTGAAGATTTACCAGACACAATAACTCCAGAAATATACTCTGATTGGAGAGGAATAGGAGTTGTGAAAGCAAGAGAGAGATTTCATAGTTATGGTTTTCCACTAATAAAAAACTGTGGAGCAAATTTAATCGCAGATAAAAGAGCAGTATTCATATATGAATTTTGTGTAGATGAAGAAACTAAAAAAATGATGTTAGAAAAAATTGCTGCAAGAATGTTTGAGTAATCTTCTTTTTGGAAATGGAGGAAATTATGGCAAGAACAATGAGAAAAAGAGGTAATGGAGAAGGAACTATTTATTATTCAGAAGCAACAAAGAAATGGGTAGGACAAGTTACATTAGGAAGAGATGGAAATGGAAAACAAATAAGAAAAAGCCTTTATGGAGATACAAGAAAAGAAGTAAAAGATAAAATGGAGCAAATCCAGAGAGAAATGCAAGATGGGACAGATGTAACAAATAAGTTATCAATAGTAGATATTGCTGAAGAAATAAGAGAACTAAAATATAATACTAATTCTATAAAAAGAGCATCATACATACGAATTGGAGAATCGATAGATATAATGAAGAAAATATTACCTTTTGCAAATATTCCAATTCAAAATGTTACTAGAAGTATAATAAATATGCAAAGTCAAACTCTTACTTCGTATTCACAATCAGTAATCACGAAAGTATGGCAACAATTACAAGGTGCTTTTAATGAAGCAAGAATTAGAGATATAGTAGATAAGAATCCTTTTGATTTAAAAGGATATATAATGAAACCAAAATCTAGTAAACCTACAAAAGAAATAGATGCACTAACAGTAGAAGAGGAAGAAAGATTTATAAAAGAGCTAGATAAGGGGTATGATGATTATACAATAGTATTTTATATAGCTATATATACAGGTATGAGAATAAGTGAAATATTAGCACTAAAAAGAGAAGATATAGACTTTGAAAATAAAAAAATATATGTAAGAAAAACATTAAGCCATGTTGATAAGGGGAGAATTTTATTAGAAAATACAACAAAAACTTATGCAGGTATGAGAGATGTTCCTATATTAAATGCTTTATACGATAAATTATTAGAATACAAAATTGATAAAAAGAGGGGCTTTCTATTTTTGAAAAATGGGAACTTTATACATGCTACGAGTTTCAATTCAAGATTTCAAAAACTATGTAAAAATGCAGATATTAGAGTTTATAAGAAAAAAGTAGGGATAAAAGGTGGAAGAAAGACTAAAACTGTATATCAATGTAATATAACAAAAAGTAAAGTAAACACACACATGTTAAGGCATACATTTGCAACAAGATGTATTGAAAATGGAGTAAGTCCAGTAGTTTTACAAAGAATATTGGGACATAAAGACATACAAGTTACACTAAATACATATACAAGTGTATTTCATGAATTTAAGGAAAAAGAAATTGAAAAGATTAACTCTATTTTTTAAAATACAGTTTTTGAAAAAATACTGATATTTAATTGAATTTTCAATTAAAATATGATATAGTATGTAATGTAAATTTAAAGATAGAAAATTGCTAATAAATTTTAATGAGTTTTAATAAATTCAATCGGGTAGCATTAAAATAGCAGTTTTTGAACATTAAAAAATGCCCGAAACAATAACAACGAAGCAGGTTACAACGAACTTAATAAAAAGTTCGATGAAGCCAATTAATAATGTTTCATAATTTTTGATGTGTTTTAGTGCTATGATTTTCTCATTATCTAGATTATATAAATAGTAATTTTTAGGGAGGATTGAGAATATGACAAAGGAGAAAAGAAATTTTATTTTAAAGGTAACTATTGCTCATGTATTAACTTATATAGTTTGTGGGATGTTTTTTTCACAAATATTTGGTTATCAAAATTCGTTAAGTGATGCAGGAATGAGAGATATGAATAGTATTATAGTTGGTCTTGCACCATTATTTCAAATTATTAGAGGACTATTATTTGCTATTGTTTTATGGATGATTAGAGATGTATTTATGAATAAAAAATATGGTTGGTTAAAACTGTGGATTATTCTTATAATACTTGGTATTTTTAATACACCAGGAACAGCACCAGGTTCTATTGAAGGATTTATATATTTACTTCCAAGTAATGAACCATTAAGTTTGCAAATAGGAGGAATGTTGGAAATATTAATTCAAACATTAATCTTTAGCATAATTGTTATTTTTAAAAGAAAAAAAGATTAATACAAATTACAATCTATCGAGGAGAAAAAATGAGTAAGTACATTAAAATAAATGTAATACCGATTATAATAGAAATAGTATTTATAATATCTTGTTTTATTGTTCCAAAGGAATATTTTATTTATACTAATTTCTTATTTTATATGTTATTACTAGTATATTTTTATACAAGAAAAGAAATTTCATTAAAAGAATGGTTAAATAATATAAAAAGTGGAAAAAAGTTTTGGAAACAAGTAATAATTACAGCAATACTTTTTATTTTAGCATTTATAATAACTACAGTTTTAGAAAATGTATTTCCTAATTATAATACAGGAACTATTGCATTAAAAAGAGATAGTTGGTTAAAGTTAATAATATTTGCAATATCTACAATATTGTTACCTGCTATTATAGAAGAAACATTTTATAGAAAAAATATGATTTCTTTTAAAAGCAAAGGAATACTTTTAATTACAACTGTATTAGGAATGTTTTTGTATGCTTTAGAACACTCCTTAACAATATGGGGAATATGTTTAACTATGATTTGGGCTTTACCATTAAGTCTTTCATATATTAAGACTAAAAATATATATGTACCAATGACAGCACATTTTATAGGAAATTTATTAGGAAATGGAATAGATGTTATTATGACTATTATTTCAATGCTATAGATAATAACAAATTACGATTTAGGAGTGAATAGAGATGAAACTAATTAGATTAAGAGATGAAGATATTGTTGATTTTAAAAAATATATGCAAGAATCATTTCAGTATGGGTATGAATCAGTATATGGTAAAGATAAATTACAAGTATTACCAGAAAAAGATATAGATAAATCTTTAAATAATCCCAAGTGTCATTCTTATGAAATGATAAAGGTATAGGACAAGCAATATGGAAAGAAATTGAAAACATTTATTCAAAAACTAAACTATGGAAAACTTGTACTCCATATTTTGATAAAAGAAATATTCACTTTTATGTAAATAAATTGAAATTTAAAATTGTAGAGTATTATAATGAAAAACATCCCGATCCAAATATGCCAGAAGATATATATGAAGAAGATAATGGAATGTTTGAATTTGAAAAGGAAATGACTAAATAGTAAGTTATAGAGGAGGAATTTATATATGAATAATGCTAATTACTTAGGTGAAAAAGTTACAAAAGAAAAATCGATGGAAAACGCCATTATATAAATTACAATTTTGTAGGGAGATAAAGAATGAATATAAATTTGGGATTTTCATATATAGGTTTGATATTTTTATTGATGTTAATAATACCTAATATTATATGGGATAAAAATAAACCTAAAGATTATGATAAATATGTAAAAAATGAAAACAAAGTATTGTTACTATTTGAAAGAATTGGAGAAATATTAGTAACTTGTTTATCATTGATTTTTAGTGATTTTAATGTAAATACAATATCAAATTTTACTATTATACTATTAATTGCTTTTATTTTAATGGTTTTATATGAAATATATTGGGTTAGATATTTTAAAAGCAATAAAACAATGAAAGATATGTATAGTAGTTCATTAGGAATACCAGTTGCAGGAGCAACTTTGCCAGTATTTGCATTTCTATTACTAGGTATATATGGTAAAAATGTATTCTTAATTATAGCAACGATCATATTAGGAATCGGACATATAGGAATACACTTAAGTCATAGAAAAAAAGTTATATAAATTACAATTTATATTATATGTATATTATAAAAATAAAAAGCTAGGAGATAAATATGAGAATAGGAATAGATATTGATGGAGTTTTAACTGATTTAGAACAATTTTCCATGAATTACATTAGTAAATATTGCGTCGAAAATAATATTGCCTATCATATCGAAAATAGAAATTATGACCATTGTAAAACATTTCATATTAGCAAAGAAATAGAAAATGATTTCTGGAAGGAAAATCTAGAATATTACGCAATAAATGAAAAAGCCAGACCATTTGCTTCAGAAATTATTGGCAAGTTAAAACAAGAGGGGAATGAAATATATATTATAACTGCTAGATGGCAAACTAATAGAGAAGATGACATAGGAGATAGAATGAGGGGAATTGTTAAAAATTGGTTAGATGAAAATAAAATAATATATGACAAATTAATCTTTTCGAAAGCTTCCAAAGAGAGAAAGTATCAAGAAATCATTGAAAATAAAATAGATTTAATGATTGAGGATGCTCCTAATAATATAAATGAATTAAAAGATTTTGTTCCTGTCATTTGTTATGATACTGGGTATAACAAAGAGTGTGTTGGCGATAAAATAACTAGATGTTATAGTTGGTATGATATTTATTATAAAATAAAAGACATATAAAAATATTAGAAAAAAGGAGAAAAAGTATGTTTAATTTTTCATTTGATAAAAGAATGATATACGTCATAATAGCCATTATGGTAATATCAACACTAGTACAATACAGTACAAATCCAGGAGCCTTATTTGCTCTATTAGTAAGTATACCAGGCGTATTAATAGCCATCACATTCCATGAATTTGCACATGGCTATGCAGCCTACAAATTAGGTGACAATACAGCTAAAAATGAAGGAAGATTAAGTTTAAATCCATTAGACCATTTAGACCCAATTGGAACACTCATGTTATTATTTGCAGGATTTGGATGGGGAAAACCAGTCCATGTGAATCCTAGTAATTATACCAGAAAAATGTCAATGGAAAAAGGAGAAGCCATTGTATCAGTAGCAGGACCATTAACAAATATCGTATTAGCCTTTGTATTTGCCATAATATATGGAGCACTTGTAAAATTTTCAGGTACATTTTTACTATCAACAGTAGGAAACATTATTCAACTAATTTTAGGAGCAACCATAGCCATCAACATAGGGTTAGGAGTATTTAACTTAATACCATTACCACCATTAGATGGTTCAAAAATCATCATGCCATTTTTACCATATAACGCAAAACAATGGTTTAGAAACAACGAGCAAATATTTTATATCATATTTGTAATTATATGGATAACAGGAATAGCAGGCATTATCATATCACCTGCTATTAACGGAGTCACATCTGGCATTATGAGCATCATTCAAATGATTTTTGGTTTTTAAGCGAGTGGGCACTTTGGGACTGTCCCAAAGTGCCCACTAGGATGAGACGAGAAAAGGAGCAAAAATGGAAAACGATATTTTAACTATGCGGAATTGAATCGAGTTGTGATGAAACCTCTGTATCGATTGTGAAAAATGGTAGAGAGGTTCTTTGTAATGTGATTGACACTCAAATACCAATTCATGAAAAATATGGGGGAGTAGTACCAGAGATAGCTTCTAGAAATCATATTGAGGCTATTTCAAGAGTGACGAAAAGAGCATTAGAAGAGGCAAAGGTAAAAATAAAAGATATGGATGCCATTACACCAACTTATGGTCCAGGGCTAGTGGGAGCATTATTAGTAGGTCTGTCTTATGCGAAGGCATTGGCGTTTGCCAATAAAATTCCTCTTGTAGGAGTGAATCATATTCAAGGTCATATTGCAGCTAATTATATTACTTATCCAGAATTAGAACCTCCTTTTTTATGTATTATGATGTCAGGAGGAAATACACAAATCATTCATGTGAAAAAATATACAGAGTTTGAAGTGCTAGGAAAGACAAGAGATGATGCGATTGGCGAGGCCTTTGATAAAGTGGCTAGAGTAGTGGGATTGGGTTATCCGGGAGGACCAAAGGTAGACAAGCTTGCTAAAGAGGGAGAAGCGAATATCGAATTACCCAAAACACATTTTGAAGAAAATACATTAGATTTTAGTTTTAGTGGAATTAAAACAGCAGTTATCAATTTACACCATAAAAATCCCAATATAAACCATGCACATTTGTGTGCTAGTTTTCAAAAAACAGTAACAGAGACATTAATGGAAAATGTAAAAAAGGCAATTCAAAAAACAAATATAAAAACCATTGCTCTAGCGGGTGGAGTATCTGCTAATTCTTATATGAGAAAGGAATTTTTACAACTGGAAAAAGAGGGAATAAAAGTCTACATGCCAGATTTGAAATTATGTACAGATAATGCTGCTATGATAGCATCAGCTGGTTATTACAATTACATAGTAGGAAACAGAGATGATTTGAACTTAAATGCCGTACCAAATCTAAAGTTGTAATTAGAATTGTTAAGTATTTTATGGATATGAAATTCTAGCAAGAAATAAAATATTGAATAGAAATGGAGATAATAGATGGCAATTTATACCATAGGAGACCTTCATTTATCTTTCCATGAAAATAAGCCCATGAGTATTTTTGGCGAGAATTGGAAAGGTCATGAAGAGAAAATAAGAAAAGATTGGAAGCAAAAAGTAAAAGAAAATGACCTAGTAGTATTACCAGGTGATTTTTCATGGTCAACTTACTTAAAAGATACGTATGAAGATTTTTCTTATTTACAAGCTTTGCCAGGAAAAAAGTTGTTGTTAAAAGGAAATCACGATTATTGGTGGACAACTGTTACCAACATGAAAAAGTTTTTAGAGGAGAACCATTTTGATAGCATAGATTTTCTTTATAATTCAGCTTATGAATTTGAGAACTGTATTATAGCAGGAACAAGAGGTTGGGGACAAAATGAAGAAGGAGAAGATAAAAAGTTATTAAAAAGGGAAATCGGTAGATTAGAATTGTCGCTACAAAAAGCTTCTCAATTGAACAAAAACAAAGAAAAAGAAATTATCGTATTTTTTCATTTTCCACCTATTACACAAAATAATTTGCTAAACAATGAGATGAGTGATTTTGTAAAAGTAATGAAAAAGTATGATGTGAAAAGATGCTATTATGGACATTTACATAGCAGTGCTATTAGAGAAGCCGTAGAAGGACAGCATTACGGAATCGATTTTAAATTGGTCAGTGCAGATGCTTTAGATTTTAAGTTAAAGGGATTTTAAGGAACGTCCCTCTATCCCTACTAAAGGAGAGAAAAATGGATTTAAGTAAAGATGTAAAATATATCAAAGGAGTTGGACCGAATCGAGTGCAATTGCTAAACAAATTAGGTATATTCACATTAAAAGATTTAATCACCTATTATCCAAGAACTTACGAAGATAGAAGCAAGCCTAAAAATATAGCAGAATGTGTCAATGGTGATGAAGTATTAATTGAGGCAATTGCTTGTGGGAAACTTTCAGACACTCGATTACGAGGAAAAACCATGCAAAAATTGTTAGTTAGAGATGAAACAGGAAGTTGTACCATTACATGGTTTAATCAAAGTTATTTAAAGAATAAGTTTGAAATAGGGAAAACTTACAAATTTTACGGAAAAATAACTAATATATATGGAAAAATAACGATGAATTCTCCTGTATTTGATGAAGATGAGAAAAAATTTAATACAGGAAAAATTATTCCTTTATACCCATTGACCTATCAGTTATCACAAAATGTGTTAAGAAGAATCATGGAAAATGGTTTGGCAGAAATAGAGGGAAAATTAGAGGAAACATTACCAGATTACTTATTGGACGAATATCATTTACAAGGAATTGATGAAGCGACCAAGCAAATACATTTTCCTCATGAATTTGAAGATTTTAATCAAGCAAGAAAAAGACTAGTTTTTGAGGAATTGTTATCCACACAACTTGCTTTATTAGAATTGAAAAATAACTATTTAAACGAAGAAAAAGGGCTTGCGTTTGACCAAAATGTGAAAATGTCAGAGGTGATAAATCAATTGCCTTTTCAATTAACGAAAGCACAAATTAGAGTATTAGAAGAAATTGATGAGAATATGGAATCGGAAAAGCCAATGAACCGATTATTACAGGGGGATGTTGGTTCCGGAAAGACAGTAGTTGCCATGTGTGCTGCCTATAAAGCAGTAAAATGTGGATACCAAGCAGCTATTATGGCGCCAACAGCAATTCTTGCTACACAGCATTTAGAGAATTTTCAAAAAATTTTAGAAGAATTAGGCATCAGGTGTGAGCTATTAATTTCTGGTATTTCGAAAAAGAAAAAGGAAGAATTATTAGAGAGATTAGCCAATGGGGAAATTGATATTTTAATTGGGACACATGCTATCTTAGAAGAAAATGTTGTATTTAAGAATTTAGGATTGGTGGTAACAGATGAACAGCATCGATTTGGTGTGAAGCAAAGAACCAAAATAGCACAAAAAGGAGAAAACCCAGATGTATTAGTTATGACAGCAACTCCTATACCAAGAACCTTAGCTCTTATTTTATATGGAGATTTGGATATTTCCATTATCGATGAATTGCCTCCTAATCGAAAAAAGGTAGAAACTTTTGCTGTTCCTAAAAATATGACACAAAGAGTAAATGGTTTTATAGAAAAACAAATCCAAGAAGGACGTCAAGCGTATATTGTTTGCCCATTGGTAGAGGAAAATGAAGAATTAGATTTAAAATCGGTTGAAAGGTTGTATGAGGTTTATCAAAAAGAGATTTTCCCACAATATCGAGTGGAATATATTCATGGAAAAATGAGACCAAAAGAAAAAGATGATATTATGGAAAGATTCAAATTAGGGGGAATTGATATTTTAATTTCAACAACTGTTATTGAGGTTGGCGTGGATGTACCCAATGCTAATATTATGGTGATTGAAAATGCAGAGAGATTTGGCTTGGCACAATTGCATCAATTGAGAGGAAGAGTAGGAAGAGGAGATTATCAATCTTATTGCGTCTTAAAGTGTGAAGGGAAAAGCGAAACCGTAAAAGAGAGAATGAAGGTAATGTGTAGTACAAATGATGGCTTTGTGATATCAGAAAAAGATTTAGAATTAAGAGGCTCTGGTGATTTTTTTGGTACGATGCAACATGGATTGCCTGAGTTCAAGATTGCCAATTTGTTTGAGGATATGCCAATTTTAAAGTCTGCTCAAAGTGTTGCTATGAAGATTTTACAAGAGGACCCAAAGTTAGCGTTAGAGAAGAATCGTTTGCTGAAAGAATTGATACAAGATAAGTTTATGAAAAGAATTGAAATATAAAGAAATTAAAAGCGAGGTACTATGGATACTTTGCTATTTTTCTTTTGGTTTAACATTTGATATATTGTTTTGTTACTAAATAATTGAAGGTATATAACTGGATATCTTCTATAAATTGAATTCCTTAAGTAGGAACAATTGGAGTTGGTTTTTGGAATTCTGTAACACAATTTAAAAGTAAATACCCATAAAAACTGGCAAATACATTAATAAAAAATAATCCTAGTCAAATAATGCTAGACGGAAAAGCAATCAAATCGACAGAGGCAATAAAAACAATAGAAACAATGATAAATATATGAATGAAGCAGACAAAGAATGTGAATATAAAACATTCAGTGCAACAGAAAAAAGCCATGGAAGAATAGAAAAAAGGACATGTTATGTAGTAAATGGATTAGCATTTTTTACTGATTATATGGCAGAATGGAAAGGACTAAGGAAAATATTTTCAGTAAAAAGAGAAATAAATTACTAAAACAAAGGACACAAGAGGATTTAAATATTTTTAGAAAAATGGGAATAAATATTCATAAAAATTATTTGAAAGAAAAAAAGCAAACAATCAAATCTAGTATGTTTAACTGTTTACTTAATGATAATTTATTATTGGAATTAATTAGAAATGTTACAAATCGTAATAATCGACGAAATTACCCTGTATTTTATTGACAATTTATTTCCAACATAGTATGATTAAAATATAGATGAAAAGGATGTTGATAATATGTTGCAAATTATTATAAAATTAATTTCAGTATTAATGGTATTAATGGGAGTCATTATGATATATGATGCTAGAATTTTGACAAAGAAATTTTTTGGATTTGGAGATCAAAATGAGGCTTCTAATGGTTTGAAGATTTTAGGTTTTATATTGGCTATTATAGGAGGGTTAATATTATTTTTCAACTTATAGTGATAGTGTAAAATATTATACGAAAATATCCCAGTTAGCATATATAGCTGATTGGGATATTTTTATTATTTAGTCTGAACAGTAACTTTTTTATTATATTTTTTTATATATTCTTTTAAAAAGATATTGGCTTGTTCCATA
>CAOJZE010000053.1 GCA_948466095.1 uncultured Clostridium sp. | reverse complement strand
ATTTTAGGGTATGCAAAATTTGTCGCCTATTTTACACACCCTATTTTACATTCTCAAAGCTTCTCTTTGCCCACCTTTTATATTTTTATTTTTCTTTTAGATATCTTTTCAAAAGAAATGTTAAGAAATAGGGGAAAGTATAAAATTTGCCGTTAAATCCTATATTCCTATTACATAATTTTATTCCATATTTGATGTCTTTGTATAAATTGTTACTGATTAAATTATTAAGTGAAATTGTCGCATTATCATTTGCTTTTACTTCAATAGGAATTAAAGAATTTGTATCTCTAACCATAAAATCCATTTCAAGCTTTTTACTATCGTCTCTATAGAAATATAAATCATATCCTGCTTTTACCAACATATCTCCTACTATATTTTCATATAAAGCACCTTTATAAGTATTCATATTTTCATTATTTCTTAAGTCATCTTGAACTTCTTCATCTAATGACCCAATTAATAATCCAGTATCTGCAAAGTATAATCTATAATTAACAGGATTGTAATTTCCTTTTAATGGTAGACTTGCTTGTTCCATTGCGTAACAAATATTCACTATTCCAGCATTTGCAAGCCATTCAACTACTCCAACATATTCTCTATTTCTAGCTCCATCTGCTATTTTAGATATTTGAAACTTCTTATTTTCATTGCCTAAAAATACTGGTATTTTTCGATAACAGTTTAATATTTTTGTTTTATCTAGTCCTCCTGCATATTTTGTTATATCTTCTTCATAATCTAATAAAATTTGTTGTTGCATTTTTAAGATACCACTAAAATTTTTATTTGTAACAAATTGATTTACGATTGCAGGCATTCCTCCTACTATCATGTATTCTTTAAAATTAGACATCATTACATTGTATTGTATATCACTTAATGGTTTTAATTCTATCATACATTTATATAAATCATTAATGTGTTCATCCGTATATCCTTTAGCCCATAGAAATTCTTCAAAATCCAAAGAATTCATGATATAATCTTCTTTATTGCCAACACTATTTGATTCAATTTCTTTATAATTTATTCCCATTAAGGAGCCTGAACATATAACGTCATATCTACCATCTTCTCTAAATGCTTTTAATGAAGTTGCTGTGCTTACACAGTCTTGCATCTCATCAAAAAAGATTAAGGTATCATGTTCATTTAGTTCTAGTTCTGGCATTTTCAATGTTATATTTTTTATTATATTATCAACCTCAAAACCTTCTTCAAATATTGTTTTAAATTGTGGTTGAAGTGCAAAGTTTATTTCTACAAAGGTTTTATAATTGTTCTCTCCAAAATTTCTTATGGCATTTGTTTTTCCAATCTGTCTTGCGCCCTTTATTATTAAGGGTAATTTATTACTATTATTTTTCCATTTAATAAGGTAATTATCAATTTTTCTTTTTAATCGTTCCATAAATTTTTACCTCCTTTTATAATAGCATATCACATTTTCAGGAAGTTTTCAATAAAATTTAATCACATTTTTAGAAACATTTTTAGCCATAAAATCACATTTTTCGAAATAATTTATTAGTTTTTATAAAAAATTATTGAATAGTGTAGCTTATTTATTTTTATTTGCAAATTTCATCAAAGTTCTTTGAACCACTGAAATTTCTCAAGATTTTATATTATTTATCACAAAATTCTAGCTATTTTTGATGAAAAAATCACAAAATTCCTTTTTTTATTTGTTCTAATCCTCTTTATATTATCCGCCTAAAGAAAAATCAATTTCATCTATATCAATATTTTTTCCATCAGTTTTTGTATTCCATGCTAGAGCGAGTTCTTTTTTATTTGATACTATTCTTTTTATAACTTCTTTTTGTACAGTATTTTTAATTCCTCCAGCTAAAACCTGTCCATCTAAAATGCTTATACTTACTTCTTTATTCTTATAAGATACATGTATATGAGGAATGTTATGACTTGTATTCTCTTTTGAGTTCATATAATATCTAATACCATCAATTAACCATATATCTCCACATCCTCCAAACAATACAATATTAGGTTCAAAAGTGAGTATATTATTTTTGACATCAACTATATTTATTAAGCTATTTAATTTTGAATGTAAATTATATATATATGTTGGCATTCCATTATATATAACACTAAAATATCCTTTTAGTGAAAAATCATCATATTTAACTTTTATATTTGGATTATCAAATTTGCCAAAATAATTTTCAAATTTTTCAGCTAACTCTTTTAATAAATCCCTTATTGTTGTTTCATCATTATAATAGAATTCATTTTTCGAATTTAATACATTTAATATATTCTCATCAAAATCAAAACATGATTCTTTCCATGTTTCATTAAATTTAACATATATTAATTTATCTTTCATTTTGTATCCTTTCGCATTAATAAATTTTTTAATAACATTATTTTTGTTTTTGAAACCAATCCTTTAAAATCATTTTATCAAAATCTTTTATTATTTGTTTTTGATTAATGTATTTGTTAATTATTATATTCTCTAAACTTATTTTTCCTTCATTTTTATAAAATTCTTCTGTGATGACCTTTAATAATCTTATAGCTAATAATTCCAATTGTTTTATATAAAATTCAATAAAAGTAATATCATATTGTGCATTATGGACAATCATATTTCTATATCTATATAAAAGTAATAATGTTTCTTTTTCACTATCTATATATTCTTTTATATGATATTGCAATTGAGAACTGTTATTTAATACTTCTAAATATTTTTTATAAATATCTTGATCCAATTCTAAAAGATACTTATTATCCAGTAATTCATAATTTTTTATAAATTCTAGCAAATTAATGTTCTCACTATTAAATTGTAAAATTTTTGCACTTTCTTCATCTAAAATATCTTCATAATTCTTTGAATTTTTAGTATATATGTAGTTTTTATTAAAATAATAATAAACTTCCCAATACATGTTAATTAATTCAATTTGAAAAATTAAATATGGTGCTATGGAAAATATTTTATTAAATTTTGAATCTCGTTCATTTTTATCTAAAATTGAGTCTGGAATATCAATATCTATTGTAAAAATATTCTCTATACATATCCAATAATTCAATAATTTATCTTCATTTCTCGTTGCTTCTTTAGCCTTTCTATAGTATCTAATTGAATTTTTAATTAGTTGAGCTGATTCACTGTGGTTCTTTAAAATATAATTTGAATAATTATTATAGTTTTTACTTAATTCATGCATATTATCATTATAATTGTAATCTAATGGTGTTACATCTCTTTTAAAATCTTCATCATAATTTCTTGTCATTCCTTCTCCAGCATAATTTTTGTTTTCATCAAATACAATATATCTAGAATAATCTATTTCAATTTTACATTTAATATTATGGTATGTATATAATATATCTAATGCTTGATCCAATTCCTGCCTTATTTTTTCAAAAATTCCATCCCTATCAATTGATTCAATATAAATGGAACAATGTATATCACTTTTTTCAAATTTTCCATATTCATAAGTTGGAGCCATTTTTCTAGCATCTTTGTCAATCTCTATATCAAATTTATGTGCTACTTTCCAATTATAAATATCAACATTATTTAAATGAATATCCAAAAAGTCTCCTACAATTCCTTTTATATTAAATAAATAATAAAATTTATTACTTTTCTTTTCAAAATAACTTTTTAAGGCTTCTATTCTATTCTTCACAGTTAGGTTATCTATATAATTTGTTATTTCATTATCATTATTTAGTTTTGGTAAAACTGGAAAATTTGTTTCAACATGTTTATCATATATGGAATATTTTGAAAATACATTGTATATAATTTTTTCAATTTCTTCTTTACCATACCCATAAATGATATATTCAACTATTAATGAATCTGTTAAATAATTTAGTTCATCTTTTATATCTTTTAGTACTTTAGATGAAAATAATATTTTTTCGATTCTATAACATGTCTCTTTTGCATATTTTCCGTTATTAATGTTGGATAATAAATTATTTGCTACTATTAAAGCATATTTCTTATTAGAAGTCATATTATTAATTATTTCATTTACTTTGTATTTATAATTTTGCATTATAATATTATCTACTTTTGATATATATATTAATTTTTCCTGAAGGAACTTTAAATTTCTATTTATATTGTTTTTAGATAATTCTTCAATTATAATTTTGATTATACTATGAAGATTAAAAATAGAAAATTTTAATGAACTTTTTTTATATAAATCTATTTTATACAAATAATATGAAACAAAATATTCCACTTTTGAATCTAATTTAAATTCAGAAAAAATATTAAGAAATTCCACTTTTATTCCACCCTTTCTACTAGTTTTTGATACTTTTTCATTAACTCAGCAATACAATCTAATTTACTTATTTCTTAATTAAAACTATTTGCTCCTATATCTGCTATATTATTATTTTTTGAGCTTTTAATAATTCGTTATAAACTAATTACATTTTTTCCATAAATTTCAAGCAATGTAATATCATTATATTTTTTTCTAGTTTTTAATATTTTTATTTTACTCTTTCATTAATTAGTTTAGATAATTATACATTTCTATAGTAATATATTTGAGTTAAATAATTTGTCGGAACTTGTCTTTTATTATCAAAAAAGCAAAATAATTCTGTAATTTCACTTTCTTACATATTATCTTGCTTTTCTTTTGTTATTTAATTAGTTATTACCTTTTATTTCTGTTCCATCATCTAAAATCTTAACTATTTTGCTAAAGTCTTTTGCTCCTATATGTGCATAATAACTTCCACCATCAATATAACATGATTCACATTTACAAGATACTAAATCATGCACACTTTTTGATTCAATTATATCTCCACAAAGTAAACATTTTATTTTCATTGCAACCTCCTTGCATATTACTTGTCAATCAGTGTATGGCATTTCAATTCAGCTTGTTTAATAACTGTTTGAACTGCTTTTTCACTTTTATTTGGTGGATAGTTGTACTTAATTAATAATTTCTTAATTTCAATTCTCATTCTTGCCCTAGCATCTTTCCTAATGTCCCAGTCAATAGTCATATTTTTATTAACTGTTTCAACTAATTCTTTTGCTATTTGAACTAGTACATCATCTTTCATTAATTCTTTAACTTCTGGATCATCTCCTAATGCATCAAAAAACGCTTTTTCTTCTGAAGATAAATTATATTCATTTCCTGCTTTTAATTCTTCTTCAATTTCATTTTTCAAGTTAATCATTTCTTGGATGATTTTTTCAATATCTTCTACGCTTGTTCTTTCATTATAGGTTGCTACTATTTTTTGAAATTTAGTAGAAAACTTCTCCATTAAAACGATATTTTCTTTCCCAACTTGCTCTACGTATTCTTTTAAAGCTCTATTTAAAATTTCTACTGCAATATTTTTCTTTTGCATTTTTGCTAGTTTATTTAATATTTCATCACTTAATAGTGAAAGTCTATTACTGTTATGTATTTCGCCTATTTGTAACATTTCATCATCTTGTATAGCTCTTTCTAACATTTCTGCTACAGTTTTATTAATCTCTTTTACATCAATTTTTTTTCCAGACAATTTTGAAATAAAAGATCTAACAGATATAAAGAATAGTATTTCATCTTTTATTTCTTGCGATAATGTTCCTGTGCATAGGGAATATAAGCTTTTTACATCATAACAATATCTCATAAATGTTTTTTTCGTTTCTTCTGTTTTTAATATCCAGTTACTTCCTGCCATAATAATTTCATATTTATCACTATCTGTCGTTGTTGCAAAATGTGAATAATGGAAGTTTTTAAATAAGTCTCTTATTAGTTCTACTTTGTTCATTAATACTTTTACTAATTCGCTATTATCAACAACTTTGCCTTGGTCTCTTTTCGTATAGGTTTTTAGCGCATCTAACAGCCATCTTTTTAGGCCTATGTAATCTACTATAAGTCCACCCGTTTTGTCTTTGTAGACTCTATTTACTCTTGCTATTGCTTGCATTAAGTTATGTGCTTTCATAGGCTTGTCTATATACATTGTGCCAAGTCCTGGAACATCAAATCCAGTTAACCACATATCAACTACTATTGCTATTTTAAAATCTGAATCCATATCTTTAAAGTCTACTTCTAGTTGCTTTTTATCCTTTTTAGAACCAATTGCTTTTTGCATTTCTGTATCATCTTTGTTATTTGATGTTATTATCATATTTACTTTATTTTTCCAATCTGGTCTTAGCTCTATAAATTTGTTATACATAGTATAAGCAGATTGTCTCGAATAAGCTACTATCATTGCTTTATTAGCAACTGTATCTTCTATTTCTTCATAATGTTTTATAATATCTTTTACTATTATTTCTAATCTATCTGGGTCTTCTATTATTTGTTTAATTGTTGCCATTGTTTTCTTAGATTCAGCTATTTTATAATCTTCTACACCTTCTTCTGTTTCAAGATACTGATAGTAATCATCAATTTCATCTAACAATTTTTGATTTAGCCCTACTCTTGCCATTCTGGATTCATACATAATTGGTACTGTTGAACCATCCATGATGCTCTGAGTCATATCATAGGTATCTATAATATCTCCAAATATATTTGTTGTAGACTTGTCTTTCGTTTCTACTGGTGTTCCTGTAAATCCTGTGTATGTTGCATTTGGAAAAGCGACATGAAGATATTTTGCTGTTCCAAATTTCTTGTATGCTTCCATTTTCTTCTTATCAAATTTAATCGTTGCATCTAATCCATAATGGCTTCTATGAGCTTCATCAACAGCAACTAAAATGTCATCTCTTTTGCTAAATAATCCTGTTTCTTCTTCAAATTTTTGAAGGGTTGTAAAGAATATTCCACCTGATTTTCTGCCTTCTAATTTTTCTGCTAAATGTTCTCTACTTTCTATTTGGATAGGCTCTTGTTTTAAATATTCAGAACATTTAGCAAAGGTTGTAAATAATTGATTATCTAAATCGTTTCTATCTGTTACAATCACAATACTTGGGTTATTTAATGCTTTAATCATATTTCCTGCATAAAATACCATAGAAAAGCTTTTTCCACTTCCTTGTGTATGCCATAATAATCCTGCTTTTCCAGTTCTATTATTAATTGCATTTTCTGTACTTGCTATGGCTTTTTTTACTCCGAAATATTGGTGATAAGCTGATAGTATTTTATTATCATCACTCCATAATATAAAATTATTTATAATATCTAATAACCTATCTTTTCTTAGCATCCCATTAAATAGTGTATGATGTGTTGGCATATTTTCTTTCACTTCATTTGTTTCTTCGATTTTTTTCCATTCTGAAAATCTGCTATATGGACTGGTAATTGTTCCAGCTCTTGCTTGTACACCATCACTTACAATCATAAATTGATTGTAATAAAATAAACTTGGTATATGTATTTCTTGATAGCCTTTTAATTGGTTATAACCATCTTCTAATTTTACTTCTTCTCTTATTGTTGATTTTAATTCTACTACAACTAGAGGCATACCATTTATGAATATAATGATATCTGGTCTTTTTTCGCTATGTTCAATGATGGTGTATTGGTTTATTGCTTTGAATGTATTGTTAGAAATGTTATCAAAGTCTACGATTTTTACTGTTTTGTATCTGGTTTCTCCATTTTCTTGAATAGGAACAGAGATTCCTTCTAATAAATATTTTGTGAATTGTTTGTTGTTTAGTATTGTGTTATTATGGTCTAAGTTTCTAATTAGTCTTACTGCTTCTTGTATTTGTTCACCCTTAATACCTTTATTTATTTTTTCTATTGCTTGTACTAAATCATCTTCTAATAATACTTTGGAGAAATTTGCTCTTTCCATTTCATATCCATTGATACATTCATATTCTAATTTTTCTAATTTTTCCTTTGTTACTTTTTCAAGTGCTTGTTCATTAAACATATTTGCCTCCTAAATTTTATAGTTATCCATGCTTTCTTTTGCTTTTTCTGCATATTCATCATTTGAAAAATCCTTTTTAGTAATTTCATTTCTTTCTATATCTATTGTATATATACTATGTAGTAATAAAAGATAAATTTTATCAAATTTATTTTGATACTTTGATTGTATTTCTTTTATTTCTTCTAGAAAATCTTTCTGTTCTTCTTTCTTGATTTTACGTATAGTAGAAAAAACACTCAAATCATTTTCTTTAAACTTCTTAAATGCACTTAAATTTAATTTTTTTAATTTGTTTTCTATTGCATTATATATCCTTTTCTTGTCTTCTTCAAAACTAGTTGCTTTCCCTAATATGAACCATTGGGTATATTTTCCACCTTTGCTTTTTATCTTTTTAATTACATTTTCTCTATTTTTTGCCTTATTTTCTGCTAAAATAATTCCTAAGCTTTCAATTTCCTTATTATCAGAATCCTCTGCACTTGTAAATTCAATTCCAATATTTTCTACTTCATTGTGTAAATCAGGTTTGTCTATCACCTCTAAATTTATATTAAATATTTCTTCTATTATCACTTTAGCATAAAATTCATAATATCTTTTTTGCATTATTCCCCCTATTTAGTTTTCCAGTTACATAGTTTTATAAAACAATAATTTGTATGCCTAAATTTCAATATTATCTAGGTCTATTCCACCATTCATTAACTTCGGTAGCAGTATATCTTGTAGTTGTAGTAAATTCTTGTTTTCAATACTATTTTGAATTATTTTTTCTACTATTACTTTTACTTTTAATTCAAATTCTTCAATTTTTTCTTTAGAAGGTAGTTTTACCTTTACATTTTTTATTTCTGTTTGATTTAAACCAGGTTGTGCGGCTTTACTACTTGCCATTGCTTTTACTTGCTCTCTAACTTTTAAGTCATAAAATAGAAAATATAAATAACAATTTGCCCAATTATTCTCTGTTCTTAGAATAAATACATGTTCATTTATAGCACATTTTCTATGTGGGAATCCATTAAATGCCATTGATACTTTACCTGCATAAGCACCGTCTTTGTATAGCAATACATCACCTGGATTAACAACTCCATTTTTCATTTTTTTAAAGTATTCTTTCGAAATGTATTTTTCACTTTCAAAATTGTATATTCCTAATTTTTCTATTTTTTCTGCACCAATACTAGGAATTCCATCTGTTACGGCTCCACCTTTTTCTCTAGATCCACTTTGTATTTCAAATATCAAATCTTCTAATTTTGTTTCTATTCCCTCTTTATATACCTCTTTAAAATAGTTTTCTGCAATCTCGTGCAAATTATCATTTATTTGATTATTTAATTCTATTTTTTTATCTAAACTGTCTAAAATCTTTACAATTTTATTTTGTATCTCTAATGGAACATAGTGAAATTTAAACTTTAATAAATCATTTATTTTCATATTTGGTTGTCCAGTTGTTCCAAAAGCAATTCCATTTATATAGTTCTTAAATTTATTTGTTTGAATAACATAATAAATGAATTTGCTATTATACTTTGATTTGTCAATTCTTAATCTTATTAATCCATTATTATATACTGATTTATAATCTTTCTCAATAAATGTATTTATTCCTATTGTATTTCCTGTTCTAGCAATTAGAATATCCTCTTTTTCTAATTTATACTTTTTATAATTTTCCTCATTTACTTCTGTATAGCCCCATTCATTATATTTTCTTTGATTAGAAATGTCTCCTATTCTTAAGCATTTTCTCCCAGTATTATAATCAACTATAGGTGCTCTTTGTATAGCATCTGCACCAGTATTAGCATCTATTATAGTATCTTTCAATTCAACATCCATATCCAATAGCCTCCAAGTTCTTCCTAATCTCATCTTCCAACTTATGAGACTCTTCAAATTGACCTTTAAGTTCAGATGTCAATGTTTTCATTTTATCTTCAAAAGGAATTCCATCATCTTCTTGTTCTTCTGTACCTACATATCTTCCTGGTGTTAGAATATAATTATTTTCTCTTATCTCTCCTGTTGTACTAGCCTTGCAAAATCCTAGTATATCTTCATAATTTTCATTATTTTGATAATTGCGATAAGTACTAGCAATTTTTTCTATGTCATTTTCAGATAATTCTCTTAATTTTCTTGTAACCATTGTTCCTAAATTTCTAGCATCAATAAACAATGTTTTTCCTTTTTGTTTTTTAGATCGGCTTAATATCCAAATACTACAAGGAATCGTTACGGTATAGAACAAATTAGAAGGCATGGCTAATATGCAGTCTACTAAATCTGCCTCTATTAAATTTTTTCTAATTTCTCCTTCTCCACCTGTATCACTAGATAATGATCCATTAGCTAGTATAATTGCTGCTTTACCATTCATAGATAATTTTGATACCATATGCTCAACCCACGCAAAGTTAGCATTTCCTTTTGGTGGTATTCCGTATTTCCATCTTGAATCATCTAGTAATTTTTCTTGTCCCCAATCTGATATATTGAATGGGGGATTTGCTAAAACAAAGTCTGCTTTTAAATCTTTGTGCAAATCGTTATGGAATGTATCATCAGCAAATTTTCCTAATCCTTCATTGTTTAACCCTCTTATTGCTAAATTCATTTTAGCTAATTTCCATGTTGTTGGATTCTTTTCTTGTCCAAATATATTCAAGTCATTAATATTCCCTTGATGTCTTTGTATAAATTTCATACTTTGAACAAACATACCGCCAGAACCACAAGCTGGGTCATAAATTCTTCCTTTATATGGTTCAATACATTCTACCATTGTCCTAACTAAACAAGCTGGTGTATAGAATTCTCCACCCTTTTGTAATTCTTTTGCTGCAAACTCCCCTAAAAAGTATTCATAGATTCTTCCCAAAATATCTTTATCTTGAGCTTCTTTATTTCCTATTTTTACGTTTGTAAATATATCTATTAATTCACCTAAATTTACATTTTTGTAATCTGGACTATTATATTGTTTAATTAATACACCTTTTAAGCTTGGATTTTCTCTTTCTATTTCTTCTAAAGCTTCATCTATAATTTGTCCTATATTTGCATCTTTAGAATGAGCATTTAAATATTCCCATCTAGCTTTTGCAGGAACATAGAATATATTTTCAGCCATATAAGAATCTCTATCTTCTTCTAATCCATATCCTTCTTCTACTAATTCTTGATACTTTTCTTCAAATGAATCTGATATATATTTTAAAAATATTAATCCTAATACGATAAATTTATAACTTGAAACAGGAACAGCACCTCTCATTTTGTCTGCTGCTTCCCATAATTTGTTTTCTAAACCTTTTAAATCTTCTTCTTTCATAATTGCTCCTTAATTTTCATATTTATAATTCAATGATATTTTATCATAATAATCTCTTTTTCTCAATAAATTTTCCAATATTTTCAAGCATTTTGTCGAATTATATACACTCTCTTTTTAAAGGTAGTTAAAAGCGAGATTAATTCTCGCCTTCTCTATTATATTATAAAATTATTCATTTACTTGCCATTCTCCATTTTTCTTTCCCTTTTTTCTTTCTATTAACCCCTTTTCTTGCATTTTTCTCATATATGTTTTTACTGTTCTTAAAGATTTATTGATTTGCTTTGCTATTTCTTCTTGAGTTGTTGCTGGATTTATTTTTAATATATTTATTATTGCCTGTTCTTCTAAAGTGCAATTATTGCCCTTTAAATTATTTTCATTTGCACTTTGAATATTATCTATATGTGTATATCTATTCTTTAATTCATTGTTAGCATTCGTTAGCAAATTATAAAAGAATTTTTCCAAAAAAGAGGTATCTTCAAATATATTTTTTTGAAAATTCTTGTAATTAGCTCTTACTAATGAATTTCTAAAATACCATGAATTATCAGCAAATACTTCATCAT
>CAOJZE010000052.1 GCA_948466095.1 uncultured Clostridium sp. | reverse complement strand
CGGATGAAGTAATTTTGCCAATGTTTCTATCACAGACATTTTAGAAGAACCCATCAAAATGAAAGCACCTAAGATTATTCTAGTACACAATCATCCAAGTGGAGATGCCACACCAAGTGAACAAGATATGGTTTTTACCAATCAATTATATGATGCGACAACTTTATTAGGAATTCAATTATTGGACCATTTGGTAATAGGAAATAAAGCTTATACTAGTATTTTTTCAAAAATGATTTCAGAAACAAAAGACGAAATGAGACAAGGGGGACAGGTTTAGTTTGTCTCATAAATCAAGTAGAAAAATGTCGAAAAAATGAAATGACAAAAAGTAAACAAAAATGACAAAAAATATGAGACAAATTAAATCTGTCCCTATTGTCTCAAAAGAAAGGAAAGAAGAAATGAAATTTTTTACATTTGGCTCAAAAGATATAGGAATTGATTTAGGAACAGCCAATATTTTAGTAACATTAAAAGGAAAAGGAATTGTATTAAAAGAACCATCTGTTGTTGCCATTGACAAAAAAACAGGTGCCATTATGGCAACAGGAAATGAAGCAAAAGAAATGTTACGGAAGAACACCAGAACAAATCAAGGCAGTGAGACCATTAAAAGATGGTGTTATTGCAGATTTTACAGCTACACAATTAATGCTTAAAAATTTAATTGAAAAAGTAGGAAGAAGATATAGTATAGGAAGACCAAGAGTAGTAGTTGGTGTACCTTCTGGAATCACAGAAGTAGAAGAAAGAGCAGTAGAAGAATCTGTCATGCAAGCAGGAGCCAAAGAGGTATATCTTATTGAAGAGCCAATGGCAGCAGCTATTGGAGCAGCTTTAGATGTAGGAGAACCAAGTGGAAATATCATTGTAGATATTGGAGGAGGAACGACAGAAGTAGCTGTTATTTCACTAGGAGGAATTGTTGTAAGCCATTCTTTACGAGTAGCAGGAGATGAACTAGATGATGATATTGTCAATTATATCAAACGTGAAATGAATTTAGCAATTGGAGAGACAACAGCAGAGCAGATAAAAATGCAAATAGGATGTGCTAGTCCATTGATGACAGAAATGTCTATGGAGGTAAGAGGGAGAGACTTAACAGATGGATTGCCTAGAAATGTAAAAGTAACTTCAACGCAAATAGAGGAAGCAATCAGAGAATCAGTTGGTAAAATTGTAGAAATTGTAAAAGTAACATTAGAAAAAACACCACCAGAATTAGCCTCTGATATTATGGAAAAAGGAATTATATTAGCAGGTGGAGGAGCCTTAATTCAAAATTTGGATAAATTACTAAGTAAAGAAACAGGAATGCCAGTTTATGTGGCAGAAGAACCACTAGACTGTGTGGTAAGAGGAACAGGTAAAACATTAGAGGACTTAGAAAGACTAAAAACCGTTTTAGTCAATAGCAGAAAAAGAAGATAAGGAGTAAAAGATGTATCGAGATAAAAAAGCCGGAGTAATAGGCGTTATTATAACTATTATTATTTTAGTATTAATTGTTATTTTTTCCAATGGGGATTCTGATAATTCCTTTTTTGAAAATGCAGCAAGTAACCTAGTTATGCCAATCCAAAATGGGCTAACCTATTTGAAAAATAAAATAGGTGGTAATCATACATTTTTTACAGATATCAATCATTTAAAAGAAGAAAACAAGCAATTAAAAGAAGCAAATAGTGAATTAGAACAATCATTAAGAGAATTGGAAAACATCAAAACGCAAAATGAAACCTTAAAGGAATATCTAAATTTGACAGAAAAATATGGAGAATACAAAACCATACCAGGATATGTTATCAATAAAGACATTAGCAATTATTCTAAAACCATTATTATTAACATAGGAAAAAACGATGGTGTAGAAGAAAACATGACAGTTATTGGAGACCAAGGATTAGTGGGACATGTTATTTCAGTTACCAATTCTACAGCTAAAGTACAAACCATTATTGACACAGCAAGTTCTGTCAGTTGTTCTATGAGTACAACAAAAGATAGTATTGTATGCAAAGGAACTTTAGATGATAAATCTTCGTTGAAGGCAATGTATATTCCAACCGATGCCAATATTATTCAAGGAGATAGTATAGAAACTTCTGGATTAGGAGGCATTTACCCAAAAGGAATTCACATTGGAGCAGTCAAAAAAGTTATTAACACACAAAATATGACAGATAGGTATGCCATCGTGGAAACGGCAATCGATTTCGATAAATTAGATACCGTACTAGTGATAACCAATAAGTAAAGAGGTGAACCAGATGAAAAAAACAATCATTCATATTGCTTTAATTTTAACAGCTATTTTTATTTATATTTTGCAAGCTAATTTTTTTAATTGGTTCAGTATAGCAGGAATTATGCCTAATTTATTGGTTGTATTTGTTTTGTTCATAGGATTATTTGGAGATAAAACAATGGGAACCATGTATGGATTGATAATAGGATTAGTATTAGATTTAATCCTAGGAAAAAGTGTAGGAAATAATATGATTTGTTTAGGTTTAATAGGATTTTTGGCAACTATATTTGACAAGAATTTTTCCAAAGATAGTAGAATGACAATTATGGTTATGGCAGTAGTAGCAACAGCTATTTTTGAAATCCTGTCTTATGTCTTAAATTATGTTTTGGTTTCTGCTAATTTGGAAATATGGAATTTTATTAAAATTTTGAGTATAGAGATTGTGTATAATTTGATTTTGACGATTATTTTGTATCCGTTGATGCAGAAATTTGGGTATTATATAGAGAATGAATATAAGGGGAATAGTATTTTGACAAAATATTTCTAAATTAAATATGAATCATAAAGTTTCATTACAATTTTTTCTTTTTAACTCCCAATATCGCACAATCTGTAATTAATAACAGATTGTAGCTCATTGGTCCCCCCGAATTGTTAAAAATAAAAAATAGAATGAAACTTTCTAACATATTAACATTTAAGAAATAGAGAAGAAAGCTTAAGAAAGAGGGTGATAATTTGGTAAGAAGAAGCACAAAAAAGAAAAAAGTGAATATAAATTTAAGATTTAATATTTTAACGGTTTTAATTTATATCGTTGGTATTGTTTTAATTGCTAGATTATTCAGTCTTCAGATTGTGCATGGAGCAGAATATAGAGAACAATCCAATACACGATTAACAAGAGAAAGTATTCTAGAGGCTTCTAGAGGAGCAATTTTAGATAGGACAGGTACAGAGCTAGTTACTTCAAATATGACATTTTCCTTAGAGATGTATAAAAGTAAAGTAGATACTGATACACTTAATACAGCCATTTTAAATATGATACAAGTATTAGAAAAGTATCAATGCTCGTATTCTGATAGTTTCCCTATTAGTATTGACCCTTTCACCTTCACAATTAGTGATGAAGCCTTAAAAAATTGGAAGAAATCAAATAATCTTGAGGAAAATATATCAGCAGAAAAAGCTTTTTATCAATTTAAAGACAAATATAAAATCCAAAATGCCAATATACAAGAGGTTAGAAAAATAATAGCGATTCGTTATTTAATTTCTCAAAAAGGTTATAGCAGTACAAGGTCAGTAACCATCTCAAAAAATATTCCAAGAGAAGCGGTAGCCGAATTTAGCGAAGGTTCGGATAGATTTGCTGGTATTAACGTAGTAGTAGAGCCAGTTAGACAATACACCTCTGGAAATTTAGCTTCTCATATATTAGGCTATGCAGGAACCATTAGTAGTGAAGAATATGAAAGCAGAAAAAACTATTATAATCAAAATGACATGATTGGAAAAACAGGAATTGAATACGTATTTGAAGAATATCTAAAAGGAAAAAATGGAACCAAGCAAATTGATATGGCAGTAGATGGAACAACAACAGCTGAATATATTGGGCAAGAAGCTATTGCAGGTTCAGATATTGTTCTTACCATTGATGCTAACCTTCAAAAAACAGCCGAAAATGCATTGGCTTCTAACATACAAAAAATAGCGACAGGAGGTTTTGGAAAAGCTTATGATGCAAGAGCTGGTGCTTGTGTAGTCATGAATGTCAACTCTGGCGAAGTATTAGCGATGGCTAGTTATCCAGACTACAATCCAGCCGACTTTATCGGAGGTATCAGCCAAGAAGCATGGAATAATTATACTAACAATGAGGCAAAGCCACTGGTTAATAAAGCCATACAAAATTCTTATTCACCTGGCTCTACCTTTAAAATGGTAACCGCCATAGCAGGATTAGAATCAGGCGTTATCAACCTAAAAACAAAAATCAATGATACCGGAATTTATACCAAATACAGAGATTACCAACCAAAATGTTGGCATTATACAGACTATCATACTGGACATGGATGGGTAGATGTTTCAGGAGCCATAGAAAAATCTTGCAACTACTTTTTCTATGAAACAGGAGATAGAATGGGAATTGATAAGCTAGTAGAAATTGCTAGATATTTTGGATTGGGAAGTAAAACAAAGATTGAATTACAAGGAGAAACAGCAGGTGTTTTAGCAAGTAGAGAAGCTAAGGCAAAAATGCACCCAGATGACCAAAATTGGAATCCAGGAAATACTTTAAATGCTGTTATTGGACAAGGAGATAATGAATTTACTCCTTTACAAATGGCAAAATATATTAGTATGCTTGCTAATGGTGGAAGAAGAATGGATGTCAGCCTTGTTAAAACAATTAGAAATGCAGATGGCTCCGAAGTTTCTAGAGAAGATATCAATCAATTTATTAACAAAAAGTTAGGACTAGAAAATGATAATGTAGGTGATATACCAATCAATCAGGATTATCTAAATGCTGTTTTAGAAGGAATGAAATCTGTTACGAGTGATAGTGGAGGAACGGCTTATGTTCGATTTAAAGATTTCAATATCAGCGTAGGAGGTAAGACAGGGTCAGCAGAGGCTCCCAATAATAAGGTTCATGCTTGGTTTGTTGGCTTTGCTCCGTTTGAAAATCCAGAGATTGCTATTGTGGTAATGGTGGAAAATGGAGGTCATGGAAATTATACGGCAGAAGTGGTAAGAGATATTATGACAGAGTATTTTGGTATGAATACGAAAAATATAGAGGAGGATATGGGGGCTATACCTTACATTGAAATTATGAGATAGAGTTTGGAAAAATAAACTGCGTCTTGCGTCGTTAAAAAATTATTTTAAAATCCTCAAGTACAACTCGTACATTCCGGTTTTAAAATAAAATTTTGCCTAGCAATACTTGTTTCTTTTTTCAAACTAGAATTAAATAAAATGAAGAAAAAAGGAAGGTAGAAGGATGAAAAATTGTGTTAGTATAAATCTAAAAAAAGATGAAATTGTAATTAAATTAAGTAGTGAAGCAGAGCAGGAAGAAATTTTAGAAGCTTTAAAAAAGAAGCTAACAGAATTAAAAAAATTATATAAAGATGCCAAAACGCCAATTTTAGTTACAGGTAAGGTTTTAAAAAACAAAGAGATTGACGAAATACAAAAAATGATAAAAAATAAGATTGATGTAGAAATCGACTTTGACATGCCAAAAAGTCTAGGATTGCATAGTATAAAAAGAACTTTTGCAAAAGAGATAGCTGTTTCAGAAACAAAATTTCATAGAGGGTCTTTGCGTTCAGGACAAAAAATGGAAACAGAAGGTAGCCTTGTCATCATAGGAGATGTGAATTCAGGTGCGGAAATAATAGCTTCTGACAACATTATTGTATTAGGAGCCCTAAGGGGATTAGCACATGCAGGTGCAAAAGGAAACAAACAAGCTATCATAGCAGCAGGTTTATTGGATGCTGTACAAATTAGAATAGCAGACGTTGTAAAAGAAATTGAACGTGAAGAAGAACCTATGCATAAACAAGCATATGTCAGTATAGAAGACGATAAAATTATAATTGAATAATGCTATCCAACAGATTTTAACCTAATAACAATAGAATTAAAGCAATATATAACATTTCATCTTGTACGCCTTCTTGATATAAAAAGAATAATAAACCAAGAATAATAATATCATCTAGATATAATTGGATTCCCAATATTTCAAAAATCGGATTTTCAATATCATCAAAAATAGGGTTATTGAAACGAAGGGGACCAAAAGAATAGTATCTAGATGAGTTATTTTTTTTCGAATTAGTTTGGGAAGAAGTCTCTTTTTGGGAATTAGAATCAGAAGTGTCGTTGTCAGGAGCTTTGTCCAGAGCAGAGTAATGATGATTACTCGTAGGAAAAGAGTAAGGTCTGTAATATCGATAATAATTATTATAAAAACTAGCCATTATGAGGACTCTCCTTATTATTATCTTTGAAAAGGTCAGCAATTTTAGCAACATTTAATAAATTAGCATATTGGTCTATTTTTCCTTTTTTTTCTTCACGTAGATAAGGTTTTAAAGAATATAATAAATTTGACCTAGGGTCATTGGAAGTATTTAATTTTTCCATAACAGATTTCATTTTTAAAATCGTATTCATATCAATTTGACTAAAATCAAAATTCGCATTATTACTGCTACTGTTATTGTTAGTAGTATTTCCACTATTTTGTTTATTTTGTGACATCATAGAAGAAAAGTTTTGTATCATTTCAGGAGAGATTTGTGATATAACATCATTTAATTCCCCCTTATTCATCATATCCTTTAATTTATTCATAGTATTTTCATCAAAATTCATATTATCCAAATAAATCACCTCTTTCTTATTATATGAAAAAAAGTAAAAAACTTTACTGTTTTTAACATCTTATAAACTAGACATAAAATATTACCTTTTTTGCCATGAAAGTATTGAAAAAACAGGGAAAATAGTGTATAATAATAAGTGATTATGTACAAAAATGTAAATATTACAAAATGTAATAAAAAAATAATATTATTTCATAAATTGACAGGAAATGTATTTTCCGTAAGGGAAAAATGTTTTTTAATAGCAAAAGATAAAATAAGAGGGTTGATTTACCTCAAAAAAATTATATATAATATATTTGAAACATTGGGTAAAAAAACACCTAGTGATAAGGAGGATACTATGAAAAATAAGATTTTCAAAATTTGTGTTATTTTAGTCATGATAGCAACGATGACCATGACCAATTTTATTTTTGTGGGAAATAGTCTAATCAGTTATGCACTAGACAGCAACAATAGTACCAACCATAATAATATTGAATTTAATGTCTATTTCAAAAATGAACAAGGAGAAAAAGTATCGAATTTAGATACGATGGTAAGCCATCCAGAAAACATGCTCTATGTTTATCTAAATGTAAAACAAGAAGGATACTTTAATGGAACCATTCGCTTAGAAGACGGTGCCAATTTCCAATTAGTAGAAGCAGACAATCAAAATGTAGAAAGTGTGGAAAACAACACCATCAAACTATATAATGTCACAGCAGGAACTTCTATTGAGATTCCAGTAAAAATTAAACCGATAAAAGAAGAAAACTATTCCATCGGTTTATTAGACGTGGAAAGTAAAATGACCATTGAGGGTATCTATAAAGATAGTTCAGAAAAGGACAAAAAAATAAAAGCAAGTAAAACAGCAACATTAAAATTTGTAGATGAACTAACACAAGAAGACATTGTAAATGAAATAGCAATTATCACAAATAAAGTATCCAATATAGGTGGAGAAGAAAAAAGAATTGTTCAATTATCTTGGAATATAGGAACAAAAAGTAATAGTTATCCAATCAAAGAGATAGTTGCTAACATAAAAAATCCAATAGAAGCAGCAACAGAGCCACGAATAGAAACACAAGTGGCACTTAATACCATGACCTCTTATGATAGTAAATATGAAAAAGGTGTCAGTGAATTCACCTTAAAAAATGAAAAAACAAAAGAGGAAACCATTACATGGAAAGCAGAAGGAACCGAAAACATTATATTAACTTATATTTATGATAAAGATGTAGTAGTTAACGAAGCCAATATTCAACCAGAAGTAAAAATTACACTATACAACCAAAAGGAAATCGATAGCACCTCACAAACTGATTTCAAGCAAGAAGAAAAAGATGCTGTCATAGAAATAGCAGCAACCAATCAAGAAAATGAAATTTATAAAGGGAAATTAGTAGCAGGAATTGACAGACAATATGCAACCAAAACAGCTGTAAAAGTTAATTTAGCTCAAATGGTAAATGAAATTACGGTACAAGAAGAACCAAGTACCTATACCGTAAATGAAACAGAAAACATAGCCAATATCTTTTATGTTCAAACTGCTATAACCAAAGAACAATTTGACAAGATATTAGGAGAAAATGGAGTTATCACAATTACCAACCAAACGAATCAAGTAATAGGAACCATAGATGCCAAAACGCAAGCAGATGAAAATGGAAATATCGTAATTCATTATGGTGATAGCCAAACACAAGCAATCAAAATTCAAACAACGGCACCAATAGCAGAAGGAGTATTGGAATTTAATCATGTAAAAAATAGTAAAGAGACGCAAAAACAAATCGTAAAAGAAGCATCTCGTATTCATCATGTCATTTCTTATCAATATAATCAAGGCCTAGTTAATCAAATAGAAAATAATATTGCTTTACAAAACACCGTAACAGAAAGCAAAATAGCAGTAGATACAGAGCAATTATCAACGGTTATTGGTAACCATATTAAGATGAAAATCACATTATTATCAAATGAAGAAAAATATGATTTATTTGAAAACCCAAGATTTACGATTGCTTTACCAAATCAAGTAGAAAATATTCAAATAACAAATATCAGTAAATTATACGATGATAACAACGAATTTGGAGATAGCGTAAAATATGCTATTAATGGCAATAACATCAATTTGGTTTTAGACGGAAAACAAACAAACTATACCACAACAGTGGAAGGAATCACTCTTGTAATAGACGCACAAGTACAAGTAAGTAAAACAGCAGCAACCAATGAGGAACAAATTGTCATGACATACCAAAATAACAATGCAGTGAGTTATGCTAATGATGCAACAGCAACTACTCCCATTAAAATTACAGCACCAAAGGAAATCACTGCTGTTAATAGTATTCAAGAACTATCTGTAGAGACAATAGGAGAAGAAGAAAAAACAGAAATTATGATGCCAAAAGGTGTGCAAGCCAAACAAGTACAAGCACAAATGGAAATCATCAATAGTAATGTAGCAGATATTAGCAATGTTAAAATATTAGGAGATTTTCCAACCGATGATAGTCAAAACAATATGGGAATAGCAATTACAAAAGGATTACAGGTTACAGGAGTTGAAAATCCAAAAGTATATTATTCAGCCAATGAAAATGCAACAGATGACTTGACAGATGCACAAAATGGTTGGACAGAAGAATTAAATGGTGTAGAGGCAAAAAATTACTTGATTTTATTAGATAAGGTAGCAGCACAATCCAGTGTACAAGCTAATTATCAAATGGCAATACCAGAAAATCTAGAATATAACGAAATGGCAACAGAGGGCTATTCTGTTAATGCAACCAACAGTCAAACAGGAACAGAAATGAATGTTTCTGCTACTAGAATTGCTATGCAAACAGGAGTAGGACCAAAAGTAGAATCACAAATACACGCTATGGTAGGTGCAGATACGATAAAAGAAAATGATGTTGTAAAAAACGGAGAAGTTATTAAATATCAAGTAAAAGTTTCTAACACAGGAACAGAAGATGCAACCAATATAAAAGTAATTGGAAAAGTACCAGAAGGGACAACCCTTGTAGAACCAATGAAATATTATGAATATACAGGAGCTGCTTATTATCAAGAAAACACAGAGGCAAAATCTTATACAACAATAATAGAAGGCTTAAAAGTAGGAGAGTCAAAAGTAGTAGAATATGAGGTAAGAGTGAATGCTAATGTAGCAGCTGGAACGAATATAACAAATGAGACAGAAGTGCAATATGGAGAAGCAAAAACAAAGAGTACGATAAGCAATAAAGTAGAGGCTTCTAATGTAAGAGTTAGTGTAAAGAGAACTACAAATCGTACTTATGTAATTAATACAGGAAATTATATAACCTATTATTCAATTATTGAAAACATATCAAATACAGAACAAAAAAATGTAACTATTCAAACAAATTTATCTGATAATGTAGAAGTAGAAACATTAACACTTATATCAGGAATGAAAGTTGAACATATAAAAGATGGAGATTTAATGGATGTAGGAAGCAATTTAAATACAGATTATGGTGTTAATGTAGAAGAAACAGAGCAAGAAGAGAATGAAGAAATGGAAGAGATTCAACGACAAGAATTGAAATATCAAAAAGAGATAAATATTGGTAATATTTCTAGTGGAGAAACAAAAGTATTATTTTATTCAATAAAAGCTAAATCTCCAGGAGAGTTCAATATATCAGTTGTTGGTAAAGCAAATAATCAAACGAGTCGATCTAATGTATGGAAAGATAAGGTATTACAATATGAAATAAAAGCTAATATGGTAACTAATACAGACTCTCAATTTGTACAAATAGGAGATGAGATTGACTATACTATCACAGTAGAGAATACAGGAACTGGAGGAACTGGAATTATTACAATAGTAGATGAAATTCCAGAAGACTTGGAAATTCAGTCTATTTTAGTAGATGGGGAAGAACAAGATGTTTCTGAAGATTCTAATAAAGTAACTGTTTATGCTATAATAGAAGAAAAATCTAAATCAGTTATAACGATAAAAACATCAGTAGAATACCATGAAAATACAGAAACAAAAACAATAACGAATTCAGCCATCATAGAAGATGAAGTTGGAGACAAGCTTACTAATACATCAGAAATTACACATATTATAAAAGGAGAAACACCAGAAGAGGATAAAAACAACGATAATAACAATTCAAATAATACTACTACAAATGACACGCAAAATCCTACACAAAATTCTACACAAGAAAATTATATGATTGCAGGTGTAGCTTGGCTTGATTCAAACTTAGATGGCATAAAAAATGTAGGCGAACCATTATTATCAGATGTAAAAGTTAAATTATTAAATGTTGAAAATAAGGAATTGGTAAAAGATACTAATGGAAACGAAATATCAGCAACAACTAACTCATCAGGTATTTATGTATTACAAAATGTACCAAAGGGTAAATATATTGCTATCTTTGAATATGATACAACAAAATATGGATTAACTACTTATCAAGTAAGTGGAGCTTCTGAAGCTGAAAATTCTAATGCAGTTATGAATGAATTGAATATGAATGGTGATACAAGAAAAGTAGCTTCAACCGATATTATAACAGTGGAAAATAGCGATATTTCTAACATTAATATAGGACTAATTGAGTTAAAGAATTTTGATTTAAAATTAGATAAATGTATTAGCCAGATATTAATACAAAATTCAATGGGAAGTACCATTAAAAAATATGATAATGCAGACATGGCAAAAGTAGAATTAGATGCTAAAAGAGTAAATGGAAGTACGGTATTAATTGAATATAATATTATCGTTAGCAATATAGGAGAAGTAGATGGTTATGCTAAAAAAATAGTAGATTATATTCCTAGTGACTTGAAATTTAGTTCAGAACTAAATAAAGATTGGTATCATACGAATGGAGCGCTATATAATGCAAGTTTAGCAAATGAAAAAATTCGAGCAGGAGAAGCCAAGACAATTACTTTAACATTAACAAAGTCTATGACAGAAAATAATACAGGATTAACAACCAATGTTGCAGAAATAGCAGAAGATTATAATGAGTTAGGATTGAAAGATAGTAATTCAACACCTGGAAATAAAGCAGAGGGAGAAAATGACATTAGTCGTGCGGAAGTAATTATTAGTATTAGAACAGGTGGTATCGTATATATTTCTATTGCTGTTATAA
>CAOJZE010000051.1 GCA_948466095.1 uncultured Clostridium sp. | reverse complement strand
ACCTCTAATATTTCAGTTTGTATATAGGCTATATTATTTCTCTATTATTATCTAATTTTTAAAATAGTAGCAACTCCTACTTTAAAAAAGTATAATTTCGGATTTGACAACTTCGGCTCACCAAAACAGTCTTATACGAACGCAAGTATAAGGCACAAAGAAAAAACATCTCAATTTACATTATTGTATTTGAGATGTTTTTATTTTATATGATTTACTTTTACTCATAATTCGACTATCTATATTTTAAATTTAAATATTTTTACAAATCTTTTTCCTTCTTCATACATTTCATTATTTTTAGGAATAGCTTTTGTTTCTAAATAATTACCTCCTGCTATTTCACATGTTATTGATGATGCTATATTTTCTGGAACACAAGTAATAATAATATAATCCATATCATGTTTTCTAGCTTGTTTAAATAATAACTGACATGCTTTAGCAGCATAATGATGTCCTCTATATTCTTCGTTAATTCCATAACCAATATTACCGCCAATATATGTTTTTTCATTATGTCCAATTCTTAAATCGCAATAGCCTATTACTGTTCCATCTAACAAGCAAATATCAAAATAATATGCAGGTAACCATTGTTTTTCAGGTTGTTCTTGACAAGTATGATTTAGTTTCAACAATATTTCCTTATCTTTTAAATCATTACATTCATAAAACATATCAGACTTCCTTTCCATATTTTGCATCTCCATTGTTTCAGTTTATATTACTATATTTTGAGATAGTTTTATCATTATTTTACTAAATTCAAGTCTCCATTTATAACGATTGGTGAAAAACCTGATATTTCATCATATAGCATTCCTTCTGGAATAGCATTATACAAGTATATCTTTTTATTTTTCATAAATGCCTCATATATCTCTATAAAGGTTGCTCCTCCTATATAATTCTTCTTTCCATTTTTATCAAAATTCAATGTTAAAACCGCATCCATTTGAGCAATTCTCTCCTCACTCATTCTAAACATCCTAGCTTTAAATTCAGCATGCTCTTTATCACCCAATGCCCAACTTTTCTTTTCTGCATCTGGTTCATAATATGAATTAGGCAACTCTACTGTATGTCCCATTTCCTCTAATTTTGATTTTATTGGTTGTATATCTTTATAAAATGCTTTACTACAAATAATTAATATCTTCATAATTTTCACTCCTTCTTTTATTTCCATTCTATCACTTTTTTACTATCTCTTCAAGAAATTCTCTCTCTTAAAAGTATAAACTGGCACAAGTTCTCTCTTATGCTTTGAACTTTGAAATCTTTTTAAAATTTCCTGTTTTGCCCACTCATCAACCGTATCTCCAGTTTCTATCATCTCCGCAATCTGCTGGTAAGTAATTCCCATTTTTTCCTCATCGGTTTGTTCTCCTAATCCATCATTAGGAGCCTTTTTCAATATTTTTTCGGGAACCCCTAAATATCTCCCAATTTGTAACACCTCATCTACTGTAAAATTGCCAATTGGATTAAAATCAGAAGCACTATCCCCCCATTTAGTCGTATATCCTACCATCGATTCACAAAGATTTCCCGTTCCAATGACTAAATAATCTAATGTCTGAGCAATTCCATATAAAGTTGTCATTCTTAATCTAGGTTTCATATTAATCGTTGCTTCTTTTGACAATCCTTCTATTCCTATCTTATTAAACGCGAGATGAATCTCCGCTTCCATTTGTTGATAGCAATCACTTAAATTCACAGTTAGAAATGCAACACCAAATGTGTCAGCTACTAGTTTGGCATCCTCAAAATCATTTTTATTAGAGTAACATGGCATAGACACAGCAATTACCCTTTCTTTTCCAATTGCCTTTGTTGCCATAGCAAGTACTGTTGCCGAATCTTTTCCTCCACTATTTCCTATTACAATCCCTTTTGCTCCTGCCTTCTCAACATATTGTTTAATCCATTTAATAGCCTTTTCCGCTTCCCTTTTTATCATAACAACTCCTCCTTCTATTACTGATATAAATTATTTTGTTTTATATATGATACAATTTCATCTGATGTTAAATACCTTATACTCTTTCCTTCTTTTATTTTTTCTCTTACAAGAGTTGAACTTAAGCTACTTTTTATTATGTTTTTTACTATTATGAAGGCTTGTCTATTTTCTTTTAAAAACTTATTCGTTTCGATTATTTCCTCTGTATCATCTTTATCTCTCTCAAAAACATAGATTTTAAAATTTTTGATTAATTTTTCAGCTTGACTCCATGTTTCCAATTCTTTTAAATTATCGCTTCCCATCGTAAAACATATTTCGTGCTTTTCATATTGTTTCTGCAATTTAGTAAGTGTTTCTATAGTATATAATTGCCTTGGATAATCCATTTCTATAGTGGATACTTCAAATTTTTCATTTTGATTACATACTAATTTTAACATCTCATATCTATGTTTATTTTCAATTAAATCTACTTTTTGATATTGACTATTCACTGGCATAAATATTATTTTCTCTATTTGATTGTATTCCTCTATCAACTGTTCTGCTAGTGAAAAATGTGAATTTAGCGGTGGATTAAAACAACCTCCAAATACTACTATTTGCTTTTTGATTAAATTTTCCATAACTCTCCTTTTTATGACTTATTATAGATTTTTTACCATTATACTATTATTTATTAATAATTGCTACTCTTTTATCATTTAAAAAGAAGCGATTTATTCATTCGCTTCTAAATATTCAAAAACCTCTTCCTTGGTATCTCTTGAATTCGGTCCTACAAACACTTTAAACTCTCCTATCTGTGCTTTGTATTCCATTTTTTCATTCCAGAATCTCAACATTTCTGGTATAATCTCAAAGCTAATTTCTTTTTCCTCAAAAGGCTTGAAACACACTTTTTTAAATCCTTTTAACTCTTTTGTTGGTCTTACTACACTGGCTACCAAATCTTGAAGATATAGTTGTATCACTTCTTTTCCTGGTATATTACTATTATTTTTCACTTTAACTGTAAGCGTTATCAATGAATCTTTCTTCATTTTTTTGCTACTAATTCTCAAATCGTAATATTCAAAATTGGAATAAGATAATCCATATCCAAAAGGATAATAACTTTCTGTTGGAATATCTTGATAGCGAGATACATATCGAAAATCTTTATTATGTGGTCTTCCTGTATTATAGTGATTATAATAAATTGGGCATTGTCCTGTAGCTTGTGGAAAGCTCATTGTTAATTTACCAGATGGATTTACCTCTCCAAAAACAATATCTGTAATGGCATTGGCTCCCTCTGTTCCTGGAAACCATACTTCTAATAAAGCATCTGTTTTTTCTGCCACATGATTTAATACAAGTGGTCTACCATTAAATAAAATAGTAACCATTTTTTTATTTAATTGACCCAGTTCCTCTAATAAATTTTGTTGAATTTGTGAAATTTCAATATTAGCTCTTGAACAAGCCTCTCCACTTTGTCTATAATGTTCTCCTATTGCTAGAACAATCACATCTGCTTTTTTAGCAATTTCTACCGCCTCTTTTAGCATTTGTTTTTCCTTTTCTTTTTCATCTTCTGTATGAATTGGAGGCACACCATCTTCTAGTAAAATATGATTCAAGTCTTTTTCTTCTAAAATATGGCTTCCTTTTGCATATAATACATTTTCATCCCCTACCATTTTTTCAAAGGTTTCTTTTAGGGTAGGAATTTTAGCTTTGTCAGAGAACATAGACCAAGAACCTAGAATCGCAATATTATCGGCATATGGTCCAATTAAAGCTATTTTACTATCTTTCTTTAAAGGTAAAACTTTTTTCTCGTTTTTCAATAAGACAAAAGTTTCAGCTGTTAATTCTCTTGCCTTTTGTAAATGCTCTTTACTTTTTAAAATTTTCTTTTCTCTTTCTTCATTTGTATTTCCATATGGATTTTCAAATAATCCTAATTTATTTTTTAAAGTAAGCACTCTCAATACTGATTCATCTAGCACAGCTTCTGGCACTTTTCCTTCCTCTATTAAATCCTTTAAATGATTGGAATACACATTAGACATCATATCAATATCCACACCAGCCATGATAGCTTTGTAGGCTTCCTCTTTTTTATCTTTTGAAACACCATGTGCAATCGTCTCTTCTATAGCTGAATAGTCGGATATAACAATTCCTTTAAAACCTAACTCTTTTCTTAATAAGTCTCTCAACAACCATTGATTCACAGAAGCTGGTATTCCATTTATGGTATTAAAAGATGTCATTATCATTTCTGCTCCATTTTTAATGGCTGATTGATAAGCTGGTAAGTAGTATTGCCTAAATTCTCTTTCTGACATATCCACTGTATTGTAATCTCTTCCTGCTTCTGCTGCTCCATAAGCGGCAAAATGTTTCACACATGCTGCTGCATTTCCTAATTTAGAAATATCTTCTCCTTGATAAGCTTCTATCATGGTTTTGGCAAATATTTCTCCTAAATAAGGGTCTTCCCCTCCTACTGATTCCATAACTCTTCCCCATCTTGGGTCTCGCACCAAATCAACCATTGGCGAAAAATTCACATTGGCTCCGACTAGCTCCTGCTTCTTTAATCGATACTTTTGTACAATCATAAATTACCTTCTCGCTCCAAGAACATCCTTGTGCAAGAGGAATTGGAAATACTGTTCTGTATCCATTGATAACATCTGCCATAAACAAAAGCGGTATTTTTAATCTACTTTTTGACAAATACTCATCTTGCACTTTTCTGATTTTTTCACTCCCTACAACATTTAAGATAGACCCTACTTGATATAGCATCTCTTCCGATAATTCTAAATCTTTTAATGGTCCTGTTGTTGTATTAACATCATCCATTAAAAATATTTCACCTTTAATTTGAACTAACTGTCCTATTTTTTCCTCTAATGTCATCTGATTTAATAACTCTAATAATTTTTCTTTTTTCATTCGTTTCCCACCTTCTTCACACAAAATCCTATATTAGTTTTTAAGAAAAAATTTCTTGTCTTTTTTTAATATTTAATTCATTCAACCCTTGAAGCACATATTTATTTTTCATAAAATATTCCCATATTAAACCTGTCAAATAATTTTCAATCATCACCATAGAAATTCCTTTATCAATTCCAATATATTCTTTTGCATACCATGGCTTACTACTTTCTAGATTATACGCATCTTTTAATCCATACTTACCCCAAAATTGCGGAAAATCATTATAATAATGTTCTAATGCCTGGATGGAAAGTTCTGGTGTAAAAACAATAGAACCTGCTACTCCACTAGGAGAAATTGTTCCATCATTTTCTTCTAATTCGCTTCCGACATGGCTTCGCTCCGAATCCTACACAATACCCTTTTGGTCCAATACATGGCGTTAGTCCCCAAGAATTATTTCCATAAGTTTTAAAATTTTTACTATTTTTCATGCAATATTTTCGATTGGCTAATGTTGCTTTGATAGAATTTTCAAACCAATCAATGCCGTCCTTATCTTTTGTTTTTCTAAAATCAATCCAGGCATGAGAATATTGATAAGTAAATAAAGTTCCACAATACGTATAAATAATATTCTTAATTTCTTCATAGTTTGCTGTTGGTTTTTTAAATGCCTCATATGTACTACTATCCACAGGAAAAGTCGGAGAAGCAACAGCTAAAATATATAGCATTAATTGTTCTGCATACATATCCCAATGACCAAAAAATCCTTTTTCTGGCGAATATCCCATGTAAAATTGATTCAAATTTTTATCCAAATACCAATTCCAGTCTATGTTTCGATAAAGCTGTTCTGCTTTTTCTTTTATTTCACCTTTAAAATACTCTCCTGCTAACATAGCACCGCAAATAAAAATGCCTGTATCAATAATAGAAATTTCGCACTTCCATTCTCTTTTTGGTGTTTCCATATGAATAAAATGATAAAAAAAGCCATGAATTGCCTCTACATTATTTAGAAAAGTATCCAAAGTTCCTTTGGCTCTTTCATAAGCCTCTGAAAAACGAATCCATTTCCTTTCTACTCCAATAACCAGAGCTGCTAATCCATACCCAACAGATGCAATACTAGCCACCTCTGGTGATAGGTTAGTTTTATCTCGAATTAATCCATAGCCTTTACTTGCTATATCAGTATTTGCTTCCTTCCAAAAAAAGTTAAAATCACCTCTCAATTCTTTTTTTAATAGTTTTTCTCCTCGACAAGTAATTATTCTACTCATTGCATTCACCTCTAACCCTATTATAAGTGGTCTATTTCTCAAAAGCAATGGAGAGTTTTGGTATTTCTGACTGATTTTGCCTAAGAAAAAAAGATAAGGTTTTTCTTATCTTTTTACTAATTTTATTTACTATTATTGTTAATGTGTTTCTTATTTTTTATAACAAAAGCGACATGGTTAAAATATTTTGACCTTTTAGACTATCTTTCATCCCTCATCTTTGCTCGCTCGCGAAAATTGCAAAGCAATTTTCTGTGGATGCTTTGTTCCCTATAATACAAAAACAGAAATAAAACTAAATAACTATTAATTTAGTTTTGATTCTCTTTGATTTCTTTTTTCATCCTTTCTAACTCTAGCTGAGATAATTCTTTTACAGAATAGTAATCTCCATGACTAACACAAGATATAATATGCTCTAAAAAAGTTATATATTTTTCATCATTTATCATATTTCTACATTCCTTTATTTTTATATTTTCTACATCTTAAGAATATATTCTATTTCCTTGGTAATACTAATAGTGATACTTGTATTTTGTCTATCATATCACATTTAACTTGTAAATTCAAGTCTTTTTGATATTTTTAGTGTCATTTAATTTCATAACTGTTGCAGTATTAATGTGTTCAACATTTTTAGGTACCTTGTTATACTAATATTAATACTTTGGATTGTATGGAGGTATAAGATGAATTCAGTTTTAAAGTCAGATATAGATAAGAATTTTGGTAAAATATTACGAGACTTTCGTATAAAAAATAAATTAACACAAGAACAATTATCTGAGAAATTGGGGATTTCTCTAAAATATATTTCTAGAATTGAAAATGGGAATAATGGCGTAAAAACACAAACCTTAATCAATTATATGAATATTTTAGGTATTACTCCAAATACTATTTATGCGTCTTTTATTACGAATGAGGAAGCTTCTAAAAATATAGAAATTTCAGAAAAACTTTCTTCTCTTTCTGATGAGAAAAAGAATTTCATAAGTTCTATGATTGATTTATTAGAAGAATTAGACTAGTCTAAATTTACCAAAAGGATTCAGTAAGGCAAGAGAAATAAATTTCTTTTGTCTTTTTTATATTGTAGGAAAGTTTTATACTGCATACTTTATCTGTAATCGCTAAAGCTCAACAGCTAAAGAATCCTCGTATGATAACTTTTTGTACAAGATAAATATGGGAATTTATAAGAAATGAGACAAAGAAATTCCCCCCTTGTCTCAATCTTTCTCTTCCTGTACTCTATTCTTTTACTCTTCCCAAAATGCTTTATATGTTTCATAAGCAGAATAAACATCATATTTACTGGTTACTTCATAAGGTGCATGCATAGATAATACAGGAACACCACAATCAATGACATCTGTACCCTTATTCGCTAAAATATAGGCAATTGTTCCGCCTCCACCAATATCAACCTTTCCTAGCTCTGTTAATTGATATTTAATATTATTTTTCTCTAATACATTTCTTACCCAAGCTACATATTCCGCATTGGCATCAGAGGCTCCTGATTTTCCTCTTGCACCAGTATATTTCACCAAAGCAATTCCTTTCCCTAAAAATCCTGCATTGGTTTTATCTGATACAGAGGCATAAATTGGATCAAATCCAGCATCTACATCAGAAGATAACATTTTTGAAAAGCAAAAAACCTTATCCAATAAATTCGGCTGATTCACCTGTAATTTATTTAATATTTCTGAAACAAAGAAATCGAACATATGAGATTCCATACCAGTATTTCCCATGCTACCAATTTCCTCTTTATCAGACAAAATACAAACTGCTGTATTTTTAACACGTTCTAATTCCATCATAGCAGTAAGCGAGGTATAAGCACATACTTTATCATCCTGACCATAAGCTGCCACCATACTTTCATCAAATCCTAAGCTTCTTGCTCGAAAAGCTGGTACTAATTCTAATTCTGAACTAGTAAAATCTATTTCTGTAATGCCATATTTTTGATTTAAAATATTTAAAATATTTAGTTTTACTTTTTCTGTTACTTTCTCATCTTGATATGGAATGCTTCCAATCAATAGATTTAAATCTTCTCCTTCAATTCCGTTTTTTAATTTTTTATCCATTTGTTCTTGTGCTAAATGAGGTAGTAAATCCGTAATCGTAAAAATTGGGTCATTTTCATTTTCTCCAATATTAACTTCTATTTTTTCCCCATTTGTCTTCACAATAACACCATGCATACTTAAAGGAATTGTTGTCCATTGATATTTTTTGATTCCTCCATAATAATGTGTCTTAAAATAGGCAAAACCTGAGTCTTCATACAATGGATTTGGTTTTAAATCCAATCTTGGTGAATCTACATGAGAACCAATAATATGCATTCCCTTTTCAATACTTTCTTCTCCTATAACTGCTAAATACATACTTTTATCTCGATTCACAAAATAAACTTTATCGCCTGGTTTTAATGTTTGGAATTCTATAATATCCCTATAACCATTGGAATCTGCCAATTTTCTAGCTTGTTTAATAAACTCTCTTTCTGTTTTTGCTGTGTTTAAAAAATCGATATAATTTTTAGACAATTCAAAAATCTTTTGTTTTTTTGTTTCGTCTGCACTTTCCCAGCCATTTTCTTTTTGATGAAAAAGCTTTTCCTTTAGTTCTTCACCCATCTTCATCCTTCCTTTCTCTTTTTAGGACATGGGGACGTAGATAATGCCCCTAAATACTTAAAATTACTAACTTACTGTGTCCTATATTATTTTTGTAACACCGCGTAAGCGGCCAAACGAGCACATGCGAGTGCGATTGGAACAACCTACTACCTTTAAAAATCTGGAGGTTGTGACACACAAGGTGTAAAAAAATAATATAGGATATAGTAAGTTTATGGTATTATTTAATTGGGACATTTTCTACGTCCCCATGTCCTATTCCCTAATTCTACGCTTATTTTATCATAACATTATTTATTTTTCCAGCTTTTTTATAATTTATTCCTAAAAAATGGTTATACTAATTTTTAGGAGGTAAAAAATGAATTCTTTATGGTTAGATTCTACTGAAAAAACCAAAAATTTCAAGTCCCTTTCTCATGATAGAGAAGCTGATGTATGTATTATAGGTGCTGGCATTTTTGGACTTACTTGTGCTTACTACTTAAGCCATTTGGGCTTCCAAGTAGCTGTCTTAGAAAAAGATAACATAGGAGAAAAAGCAACAGGACATACTACCGCTAAAATCACAAGTCAACACAGTCTTTTTTATGATTATTTAATTAACTCTAATGGAAAAAAGTTTGCTTCTGATTATTTAGAAGCAAATGAAAAAGCAATTGAGAATATAAAAGAAATTATAGATACAGAAAAAATAAAATGTGATTTTGAATATCAAAATAGTTATGTATATACTACGAAAAAACCAGAATTAGAAGCTATCAAAAAAGAGGTATCTGCTGTGGAATCGCTTGGTTTTCCTTGTGAATTCGTTACTAAAACAGGTCTCCCTTTTGAGATTGAAGGAGCTATTTGCTTTAAAAATCAGGCACAATTTCATCCCTTAAAATATCTATCTGGTTTGTGCGACGCCATTTCTTCTCATCATGGTAAAATCTATACAGATACGGTTGTTACAAATGTAGAAAAAAGCACGAATGACTCTTATATTATTTCTACCAATCAGGCTAATGTTAAAAGTAAATTTGTAATTGTAGCGACTCACTATCCTTTTATCAATTTTCCTGGCATGTATTTCCTTAAGATGTATCAATCCACTTCTTATATCATAGCTGTTGATACCAAGAAAACGCTTTTTAATGGTATGTATATTAATGATACTAATCCCATTTTTTCTTATCGTACTGTTAAATATAAAGGAAAAGAGTTACTGTTAATCGGAGGTGGCGACCATAAGACAGGTCAACCTTCTTGTTATCAAGATACTTATGGAATCTTAGAACAAGAAGCTAAAAAGTTTTATCCAGATGCAGAAATTTTATATCGCTGGAACACAAGAGATTGTATTTCTCTTGATAAAATCCCATATATTGGACCATATTCTACGGTTATGCCTAATGTGTTTGTGGGAACAGGGTTTAAAAAATGGGGAATGACATTATCCAATGTTGGTGCTAATATAGTGACAGATGAAATTTGTCATAAAGAAAATAAATTTGCTTATCTTTTTAAAACTTCTCGTTTAAAGCCTATTAAGAACAGAGATGAAATGAAAAATATGTTAGTCCAATCAACAAATTCTTTATTGGTAGAAAAATTTAAGTCTGCTAATATGTCTTTTGATAAAATTCAAAATGATTCTGGTAGCATTGTTGAAATTAATCATGAAAAAGTTGGCATTTATAAAAGTCCAGAAGGAAAAATTTTTGCAGTTAAACCTATTTGTACTCATTTAGGCTGTTTGCTTTCTTGGAATGATGTTGATAAAACTTGGGATTGCCCTTGTCATGGTTCTCGCTTTGATTATCAGGGTAAAAATATGTATGACCCCGCTTTTAAAAATTTAGATGTTTATTCTCTCGATAATGAGTAACAAAATAGCAAGTTTGATATTACTTGCTATTTTTATGTTTTACTTTATATCACTTAGAAATTAATTAGAATACATAATTCTTATTACCCGACAGTTTTTTAGAAAGAAATAAAATTGCAAAAAAACACCATCTTTGGTAAAATATTAATAACAACAAAAGTCAATAAATTACACGAAAGAAGGTATTTTTTATGAATAAATTGTATAATACACAAAAGAATTTAGCAAGAGATTTAGCAAAATTTTTTCAAAAAACTACAATTATTACAAAACCACAACTAAAAATTATTCCTTATATTATTTTAGGAATGATAGAAGCAGAATCGGTTGTGACTAATGATATTGTAAAGAAATTGAAAGGAGACTTTTCTTTAGTAAATCCATTCTTAACCGTGAGAAGATTAGAACAATTTTTTAATAACCCAAAATTTGATGTCTATAAATTTTATCAAGAAATTATTTCAAATATTCTTTTTAAATATAAACCCCAAAATAAAAAAATATATGTAAGCATAGACCATATGTATTGTAGAGATGATTTTACAATATTAGTATTTTCCATGAAAATAGATAAACAACGGAATTCCATTATGGTTCAGATGTTTTAAAGGAAAGAGGCCATCAGAAGCGTGTCAATTGAAACTAATAAAAGAAGGAATTAGAGATACCGATAAGTTAATAAAGGAAAAAAACAAACAACTAGAAATAATATATTTAGCAGATCGATGGTTTGATAATTGTAAAATAATGAAATATATAGAAGAACTAGGAGGAACATATTGCATAAGAATAAAATCGAGATTAACATTTTATATTCATAATTATGGAGAAATAGCAGGGTATACAAAAGATGTAAAGCCAAAAGAGAAAGAGGAACAATATTTTGAAAGAGTAACTATAATAAAACATCGATATGACACAAAAATGGCAGTAAGCAAGAAGGAAGGGCATGAAGAAGCAATATACGTATTAACCAATGGAAAAGTAGAAGAGGGAATAAAAAATTACAGTTATCGATTTGGATGGATAGAATGTATATTCAAGAATCAAAAGTCAAATGGATTTCGATTAGAAAGCACGAAGATGAAAAATATACAGTCGTTTAAAACCATGTTTGGAATTATGTGTGTAGCATTAGTATGGCTTATAATATTAGGAGTAGAGTATACGGTAAAAAAAGAAAAAAATAAAATAAAGATAAAAATATATAAAAAGAAAGATAAAGGAAAGAGAATAATATCCTTATTTAATACAGGATTAAGATAGTGTAAAATAAAGTGTGTAAGTTAAAGGTACCAAACTTATACACTTTACTT
>CAOJZE010000050.1 GCA_948466095.1 uncultured Clostridium sp. | reverse complement strand
TTTAGAAAATTTATATACTCAGCTTCCAAAAATTGATTTTTTATGTAAACAATGATATAATATAGATAATGGGACAGGTAGTCTCATAGTAATGATAGGTACCCGAAGTTAGAGTACCATAAGGAATAGACATCGAACATTAAAAAGGAGGTTCATTATGAACAAAAACAAACGGAGACGAATGGCTGTAGTTTTGGTAATTGCTTATATTATGAGCTTTGCTGGAACTGCAATTATGTCAGAGAAAGTAGCAGAAGCAACTGAGGTAACATCTGGAGTTACATCAGATGGAATCATCTGGGGTGGTAGAGGAACTGTAACAGAGACTTTAACAATAGGAAAAAAAGCTACTGTTACATTGACGGAAAGTGTGTTAAATGTAAAGGTTGACTCAACCACTTATCCGTACTATGACACACAGTCAGTTGGATCAGTAGCGATTGGCAAAGATGATTTGCTTCATATCTATTGGCATAGCGGGAAAGAAGGAAATTACTATTGCATGGATTTGTGGACTGGTAATTGCATAAAGGCATACAAGAATAAGACAAACAATAAATATTGTTTGGCTATGAATTCCAATGCTTATGCGGTAAAGGGAACGTCCGTTCTAAATTCTGTCAATACAGCTATTATTGATAAAGAGTATTTCTACGAGAATCACTATATGACAAGTGGAAGTGCTAAAAAAGAACGGCTGATAACTCGTTCTGAGTTTGAAAAAATTTGGAACGATAAAGACCCTTCTGAAGAAGCGGATCCAAAACCAACGGTGCTACCAACAACAACACCGTCTGCGAAACCAGAAACAACACCAGTAGCAACAGCAACGCCAAGTGCGAAGCCGACTGGAGAACCAGTAGCAACGGCAACGCCAAGTGCGAAGCCGAGCCAGAAGCCGGTAGCAACAGTGACACCATCTGTGAATCCGACAGCAACCCCAATATGTGGTTGCATGAATGGAGGACTATGTATATGCCCAAATGGTACATGCGTTTGCGTAAATTGCCCTTGTAAGGACAAACTGTGCAGACCAATAGCAACGACAACGACCACATCCAGTTCACCTTCTTCTTATAAGAAGGTGAAACCAAAGGTATACTATACAGCTACCAAAGTTGGTAAGAGGTTGAAACTTTGGAAAGTAACGCAATGGGTCAAAGATGGAAAAATAAAAACTTCAAAAAAGTGGAAATCAATCTGTTTTTTTGACCGGAAAAAGGGAAAGATACAATGGAATGGTTATAAGCGTAAAACAATTAAAACATGCCAATTCACCAATAAAAAGCACTGGCTTGTAGGGATTACCACAAAAGGGAAACTAAAACTTTATCCAAGTGGCAAGCAGACCAAAAATCCCAAAACCATGAAAGGTGTTTATGTTGCAATAAAATGCAATAGCAATGGACTCGCTACTGCAGGAGTCAAGAAAAACGGAAAAGTTGTTAAACTAAAATATTAGTTCATTTCGATGATTATTCCTTAAAAGCAAAAGAGGGTTCCTATTATAGGAGACCCTCTTTTGCCATGTAAATTAAATTTATAGAATAATACAAATCAAACCGCCACTACCTTCATTCACAATACGCTCTAACGTTTCTTGTAATTTCATTTGAGCATCTTCCGGCATTTTAGAAAGTTTTGTCTGTAATCCTTCGTTAACAAGTTCATGTAAGCTCTTTCCAAAAATATTCGATTTCCAAATTTCTTTTGGATTGCTATCAAATTCAGAAAGTAAGTAATTAACCAATTCTTCGGATTGCTTTTCAGAGCCAACAATAGGAGAAACTTCGGTTTCGACACATGTTTTGATAAGATGAATCGATGGTGCTTTTGCTTTTAATTTAACGCCAAAGCGTGAGCCTTGTTTAATCATTTCTGGTTCTTCTAGTTCTAAGTCATCAATACAAGGTGTTACAATGCCATAACCTTTTGCTTCTACTTCTTCTAAGGCATAAGCAATTCGATCAAATTTTTTCTTGGTTTTTGATAAATCAGAAATAATGCTAAATAAATCCCCTTCATTGGTAACATCTACATTAGTAATTTGAGAAAGAATTTGATAGAACAATTCTTCTTTTAGTGTAATTTCAACATTGACATTCCCAGAACCTAATTGAATATCAGCAATCGAGCTTCTAGAAATGATTTCTGTTTGCTTAATATTATCGACACAACTAGAAACATCTTTTAAAACATTTACATCGGTAAAAGCATTTTTGATTTCTTCATATAATTCTGCTTTTAAAGGATGGTCACAATCTAATCCATCAATCCAACGAGGGAATTTGATGCAAATTTGTTCGACTGGAAATTCGTATAAAACTTTAGAAAACATATTATTAATGTCATCAATGGTTAAATATTCGCAGTTCATCGGCATTACTGTTGTGTTATATTTTTGGCTTAATTTATTCGCTAATTCTTGTGTGTAGCTAGAATTAGGGTCAGCTGAATTTAAAAGAATAATAAAAGGTTTATTCAATGCTTTTAATTCACTTACCACTCTTTCTTCGGCTTGGATATAATCTTCTCTTGGAATATCAGTCACAGAACCATCGGTTGTGACTAAAACTCCAATGGTAGAATGCTCATCAATTACTTTTTTGGTTCCAATTTCAGCAGCCTTTTCAAAAGGAATTTCTTCCTCTGACCAAGGCGTTTTTACCATTCTAGGCATATCATCTTCTAAATAACCAATCGCATTATCGACTAAATAACCAACACAGTCTACTAATCTAGTTTTGAATTTTAAATTATTGTCTAATGTAATTTCAACGGCTTCATTCGGAATAAATTTTGGCTCTGTTGTCATGATGGTTTTTCCACCAGCACTTTGAGGAAGCTCATCTCTTGCCCTTTCCTTTTTATAATCGTTGTCGATGTTTGGAAGGACTAATAAATCCATAAATTTTTTGATAAAAGTAGATTTACCAGTTCTTACAGGTCCCACCACACCCACATAGATGTCACCATCTGTCCTTTTTGCGATGTCTTCATACAATCTTGTATTTTCCATCTATATACCTCCTTTAATTCGTAATGCTTGTTTCTTAAATTACTTTAGTTAATATATATGGGACATTTTTTTAGAATATGACAAGTTTAAAGTAAAAACTTGATAATTGGGAGCAAATATGATAGAATCGCATATAATATTACAAAAAGTGGATTAGACTGAAAGGGATGGGGAAAAGGATGGATAAAATAAAAGAAACTTTTGCGTTACTGGAGAGGTATGGGCAAGAACATATTATAAAATTGTTAAAACAATTAGAAGGAAAACAAAAAGAAGAATTAATCGAACAAATTAATAAAATAGATTTTCATCAGATTATGGAACTTTATGAAGATACAAAAAAAGGTATGCAAATTAAAGAAAACAAAATAGAAAATATTACATATTTGGATAAAGCTAAGTTATCAAAAGAACAAAAAGAGAAATTTGACCAATTAGGAGAAAGGGCAATTAAAAATCAAGAATATGCAGTAGTTACTATGGCAGGAGGGCAAGGAACTAGACTTCGGACATAATGGACCAAAAGGAACCTTTAAATTAGATGTTTATGGAAAAGGAAAATATTTATTTGAAATATTAGCGGAAAATTTAAAAGAAGCCAATAAGAAATATGGAGTAGCGATTCCATGGTATATCATGACAAGTAAAGAAAACCATGATGAAACAGTAGCTTTTTTGAAGAAAAATAATTATTTTGGCTATCATCGTGAGAGTGTTATTGTATTTACACAAAGTGAATTACCATTAATTGATACAGAAGGAAGGCTTCTTATTAATAAAGAAAATAAAATCAAAGAAGCCTCTGATGGAAATGGAGGAACGTATTCTTCTTTGAGGAGAAGTGGCTGTTTAGCAGATATGAAGGAAAGAGGCATTAAATGGATATTTATTGGAGGAGTCGATAATGTACTATTAAAGATGGCAGATGTAACATTATTAGGAATGGCTATTAAACAAGGGGTTCAAATTGCATCTAAATCAGTGGTAAAAGCCAATCCTCATGAAAAAGTAGGGGTATTTTGTAAAATGAATGGACGCCCAAAAGTAATTGAGTACGCAGAACTCCCAAAAAAGATGGCAGAAGAAACAGACAACAATGGTGAATTGAAATATGGAGAATCTCATATCATGTGTAATTTATATACCATTGGAGCGATTGAAAAGGTTAGTAAGGAACATTTGATGTATCATAGTGCTTTTAAGAAAAATTCTTACCTAGATGAAAAGGGTAGAGAAATTGTACCAGAAAAGGAGAATTCCTATAAATTCGAATCTTTTATTTTTGATGCTTTTGAGTTTTTTGATGATATTGCTATATTGCGTGGCAAAAGAGAGGATGATTTTGCACCAGTGAAAAATAAAGAGGGTGTAGATAGTCCAAAAACAGCAAAAGAATTGTACGAGAAATTTTGGAAGAGACAATTGTGACAAGAGGGTCGCCCCTTTTTGTCACAGAAAATAAAATAGTGAAAAAAGATAAGTTGAAATCGTATTATTTTTGTGACAAAAAGGGGCGACCCTCTTGTCACAAAACATCTCTTATAAGGGAGAAAGGAAGCAAAGTATGGAAGAGTGTAAGGTTTGTAATTTATATGATTTGAGTCAGACAATAGCAAAGGATTTGTTAGAGAGTGTTACTTATCCATGGGAAGCATTGAGTCAAATCAATGATTACATATTAAAAATAGGAAATCAGTTAGACACTAAAAAATATAATAAGATAGGGGAAGATGTTTGGATTGCTAAGACGGCGAAAGTGATGCCATCTGCCTCTATTCATGGACCAGCTATTATTGGAGAGAATGCAGAGATTAGACATTGTGCTTTTATTCGTGGGAAAGTGATTGTGGGAGATGGTGCTGTTGTAGGAAATTCCACAGAGTTAAAAAATGTTATTTTGTTTCATAAAGTGCAAGTTCCTCATTATAATTATGTAGGAGATTCTATCTTGGGCTATCAAGCTCATATGGGAGCAGGTTCCATTACTTCTAATGTGAAATCCGATAAAAAATTAGTTGTTGTGAAAAATGGAATGGAACAAATAGAGACAGGTCTTAAAAAGTTTGGAGCGATGATTGGCGACAAAGTAGAAATTGGATGTAATAGCGTGTTGAACCCAGGAACTGTGGTTGGTAAGAATTCTAATGTTTATCCATTGTCTTCTGTTAGAGGTGTGATTCCACCAAATAGTATTTACAAAAATAAAAATGAAATTGTGCAGAAGATATAAGATTTTTTTGTAATTTCCAATATAAATTCCCATATTTATCTTGTACAGAAAGTCCTCCTATTAGGAGAACTTTCCTACAATATAAAAAACCAAACGGATTTAAGTACAATAAGTACGCCGCTTGGTTTTTTCGTTTGCTACATTTGTTGATTTCCAGGAATAAAGTAATCAACCACACCATAGATTAAGGCACCAATAATGGCAGCCATCCAAGATATTGAATATCCTGCTACAAAGAATTGTGTTACATATAAAATAATAGCTGCTAATGCGAAACCTACAAATCCCTTACCAAAAGGACTAGCATGTAAACCAGTGAATTTGATAACTAAATAATCAATTACAGTTAGGACGACAGCAGCTATTGCTAAAGCCCAAAAATTATTAATGGTAAATCCTGGTGTAAAAAATGCAGTAATAGCTAGCACTACTGCTGAAGCAACTAATCTACCAACTATTTGCCATGCAGTAGAAGCACCACCTTTTGCTTGATTTCCTTGAACTTCTGACATAAGTCTAACCTCCTTAGAATTAAAGTCCATTATGCGTTTTTTTCAAAGGTTCTAAAATTATTATTCTCAAAAAAAAAATATTTATTCAAAAAAAATGGTATAAAAAAGTTAAAATTTGTAAAAAATAAATTAAAAATTAAAAAACAAAGTAGGTGTTTTAGTGTTAATTACATTTTTTAGAGCTATTGTTTTATATCTTGTTGTTTTAATTGTAATGAGATTGATGGGAAAAAGAGAAATCGGTCAGTTACAACCCTTTGAATTAGCCATTTCTATTATGATAGCCGATTTGGCTTCTATCCCAATGACAGAATTAGGAATACCAATATCTAATGGAATTATTCCTATTTTAGGTCTTTTGGTAATGCATTTAATGATATCTATTATTAATATGAAAAGTATAAAAGGAAGAGAAATTATATGTGGAAAACCAAGTATCTTAATTTATAGAGGAAAAATTGATGAAAAAGCATTGCGAAAAGAAAGATTTACCATTAATGAATTAGAAGAAAGATTACGAGGAAACAATGTTGTTAATTTAGGAGATGTAGAATATGCCATATTAGAAACCAGTGGACAAGTAACAGTCATACAAAAACCAGAAAAAAGAACCACCATACCAGAAGATTTCCAAATTCAGCCAGAATATGAAGGAATTCCTTATGATTTAGTAATAGATGGAAAAATCATGGAAAAAAATTTACAAGCTTTAGGAAAAAATTATGCTTGGTTAAAAAAACAGGTTGAAAAGTTTAAGATGCAACCAGAAGAAGCTTTAGTGGTAACGATAGACGGAAAAGGACAAATTTTCTGTCAGAAAAAAGAAAGAGAATGAGACAAGAGGGACAGGAATTAAATGTCTCATAAATAACATAGAAAAATGTCGAAAAATGAAACTATTATAAAACAACAAAAAACGATAAAAAATATGAGACATTTAATTCCTGTCCCTCTTGTCTCAAAAAAGGAGTTAGTGAAGTAATGTTAAAAGAAACAATGATATGTATTGTTATTATAATTTCTATTGTTTTTGGAAATAGTATGACACAGAATTATACCAGAGAGTCTGTAAGTGAATTGTCTAGTGGATTAATGTCATTAAGAGAAAAAGTAAGTCAAGAAAATATGGAAGATGAAAAGATAAAGAATGATGCCGAGATTGTTTATAAACAATGGGAAAAAAGGCATGAAAAATTAGCTTACTATATAGAACATGATGAGCTAGAAAAAGTTGAAACAGAATTAATTGGAATTAAGAGTGATTTAGAAACAGAAGATTACGAGGAGTTAATTATTGGCATTGATAAAAGTGTTTTTATCTTAAAACATATTGAGGATAAGTATGCTTTTAATTTGCAAAATATTTTTTAGTAGGAGTTAAGTGAATTTATTAATATTTTTTCTAGAGTAACTCCCAATTGTGGACAAACTGTAACTAATTCAAAGATAAAGGAAAAATCAAATTGCAAAAAGGTGCACATCTTTTGGCAATTTGCGTATTTATTTTTCACTTATTTCAGCATATTTTTTTAATTTTTCATAAACTAAGTAATTAATCGTACCAGCTGGGAAATGCCCATCTTTATCTTTTTTACCTGCTGGAACGCCAGTTAAAACTTCAATTCCTTCTTCAATCGTAGAAACAGAATAAATGTGAAATTTTTTATTTTTTACAGCTTCTACGATTTCATCTGACAATTGTAAATTATCAACATTTTGAACTGGTATCATAACACCATGTGAGCCATCTAATCCTCTCATTTTGCAGATTTGGAAAAATCCTTCGATTTTTTCATTGACGCCTCCGATTGGTTGAATTTGACCTTTTTGATTAACAGAACCAGTAACAGCAATGGATTGGTTAATTGGTATACCAGATAAGCTGGATAGTAAACCATATAATTCGGTACTAGAGGCACTATCGCCATCCACACCATTGTATAATTGTTCAAAACAAATACTTGCTGTCAAACATAAAGGAATATCTTGTGCAAACATTTCGCCCAAATAACCAGTTAAGATTAAAACTCCTTTTGAATGAGAAGGTCCAGAAATCTCAACTTCTCTTTCAATGTTAACGATACCATTTTTACCTGTATACGTATTGACTGTAATTTTTGCAGGTTTTCCGAAGGTATAATCACCAATGGTCATAACGGTTAGACCATTTAATTCACCTATTTCAGATCCAGAGGTATTAATCAAAAGAGTATTTTCTTTTATCATTTCTAAATATTTACTATCATATTTTTTGATTCTTTCAATTCGTTCTTGCAAAGCCTTGTCGATAAATTCAGCTGTTACTACTTTTGATTTTGAAAGCTTTGCCCAAGTAGCGGCTTCTCCTACTACTTGTGTTAAATCTCCAAATCGAGTAGAAAGTTTATGATGGCTCCCTGCTAATTTAGAGGAATATTCTACTAAACGAGCCATTCCTGATTTATCAAGATGCGGTAATTGCTCATGCTCACAAAAACCATGTACAATTTGTGATAATTTTTCAAGATTTTCTGAAGTAATTAAGGCATCATCTTCGAATTCTACTTTGATTTTAAATAATTTTTTAAAATCTGAATCCATAGCCAAAAGGGTTTGATAAATCGTAGCATTACCAATTATAATGACTTTTAAATTCAAAGGAATTGGTTCTGGTTTTAGTGATACTAATACCATAGAAGAACGCTGGTCAGTGGCATTTTCAATACTCAATTCTTTGACTCTTAATGCCTTTTTCAAAGCTTCATAGCACATAGCATTAGCTAGTAAATCTTTGGCTTGGAAAATAATATAACCACCGTTGGCACGTTGCATAAGACCTGATTTTAGCATGGTATGGTCTGTTTTTAAAGCACCGTAATAGTTTTCATATTCTAGCGAACCAAATATATTATGGTAGGAATAATTAGAATCCATAATTACTGGTGCACCTTCTAGATTAGAATTATCAATGAATAAATTAACACGATAATTCAAACTAGGGTCAGGTTTTTTTTGTGCAGGACCTGGTTGCTGTTGAGGTTGTTTTGTATTTTCATCTTCCAAGAAAACGGGTACATTTTTCAAAACATCTTGTTTTACATCATTTAAAAATTGATTGATTTTTTTGTTTCTTTTGTATTTTGATTTTAGGAAATTGATGTGAGCATTAACAGTAAGTAATGCTACATTGGATTGCCATTCTGAAATTTTTTTGTCGGATTGACGTTCAATTTCTTTGATTTGATTAATGGCTTGCATAATTTGCTCTTGTACAAATACAGATTTTTCTTCATATTCTTGCTTAATAGGGGCATCTAGTTTTTCAAATTCTTCTTCTTCGATTGCTTTACCATCTACAACTGGCATCATATAAATTCCGTTTTGAGCTGCTTTTACTTGAAAATTATATTTAGAAGCTTCTTTATTTAATTTATCTAATAAGGCAGAACGCTTTACTTCGAATTCTTGTTTGATTAAAGCTTTTTCTTTTTCAAAATCATCATTATTGAAGGTTTTTTGAATGTCTTTTCGGATTTCTTTGATAAATCCATCCATAGAGTCTCTAAATTCTTTTCCTTGACCAGCTGATAATTCAACAGCGATAGGTTCGTTTGGATTATTGAAATTATAGATATAACACCAATCAGAAGGCGTTTTCTTTTTGGGAGCAATTTTGTCTAGGTAATTTCTGGTGTACATGGTTTTACCAACTCCACTTGGTCCTTCTAAATATAGGTTATATCCTTTTACATCTACTTGTAATCCGAATTCTAATGCTCTAATTCCACGGTCTTGTCCAATTCCAGATTGGATCGGTTCTAATTCTTGTGTGGTTTTAAATTTGAATAAATTAGTGTTACAAGTCATTTTTAAATCTGTGTAATTTAATTCGTTTTTGCTTTTCATTTGTTTTCACATTCCTTCCTATGTATCTATCTTTTTTGACTTTTTCGTTAGTATGTCCAATTTATGATTATTTTATATTAGTTGTATTAAAAAGTAAAGAGAAATTGACAAAAATATTCAATTTTTACAAACGATTCAGACTAATAGTTTTGTTAATAAATTTTGCATATAAAATTAATAACTGTGAATTGTAACATAATAAATTGAACAAGTTGTTCAAATAACATCAAAACTATTGCAAAAAAGTAGAATAAACTATATAATAAAAACGATTGTAACCAAATTAAACTTGGGGAGGATGTTAAAAATATGAACAAAACCAAAAGAAAAATATTTGAAACATCAATGAAATTATTTGCTGAAAAAGGATATGATGCTACCAGTATCGAGGAAATAACGGCGACAGTAGGGGTAGCAAAAGGAACTTTATATTATCATTTTTCAAGCAAAGAAGAAATCTTTAATTTTTTAGTAGAAGAAGGAATTAAACTTTTACAAAATAGTGTTGATATAAAAACCGCTAAGTTTTCCAATTATATTGATAAGATTAAGGCGATTATTTTAATTCAAATAAAAATTGTAATAAAATATGAAGATTTGATTACTATTTTATTAAGTCAATTTTGGGGACATGAGCAAAGACATCAAAAATGTCAAAAACATATTTTAGAATACATTAGTCAAATAGAAGAGATTGTAAAAGAGGGAATGGAAATAGGGCAAATCAAAAAAGGAAATCCACAAGCGATTGCCTCTGAAATTTATGGTCTAATTTGTTCGAGTTTAGTGTATAAAACAAGAGAAGAGGAAAAGACAGATATTATGAAATTATATAAAGAATTTGAGAATACAGTAATAGAAGGGTTGAAGGTAAAATGAGAGAGCCAATTCATAAAATAGCTAAATATGAAAATTTAAAAGAAATGATGCAAAAGTCAGGAGAGGAATTTGGTAACAGACCAGCGTATCGATATAAAACAGATATTCCAGGAGAATTTAGAGAAATTACGCATAAAGAATTTAGAGAAGATATCAATTGTCTTGGAACAGCTTTAGTGGATATGGGGCTAAAAGATAAAAGAATTGCTGTTATATCAGAAAATAGATATGAGTGGGGTATGGCTTATTTAGCCGTTATTACAGGGACAGGAGTTGTTGTGCCATTAGATAAAGCTTTGCCAGATAATGAAATAGAGAGTTTAGTGATACGTTCAGAAGTAGAAGCTATTTTTTATTCAAAGGCTTATGATAACATTATGAAGGAAATTAGAACGAAAAATAATACCAATGTAAAATATTTTATATCCATGGATTTAGAAAAAGAAGAAAATGGTATTTACAGTCAAACTGAATTAGTTAGTAGAGGCAAAAAATTAATAGAGGAAGGAAATACAGAATTCTTAAATGCTAAAATAGATAATGAAAAAATGGCAAGTATGTTATTTACATCAGGAACTACCGCTATGTCAAAAGCGGTTATGTTATCTCATAAAAATATATGTGCTAATATATTTGATATTGGTTCTACGATTGCAATAGACAAAACAAATGTATTTTTATCTTTCTTGCCATTACATCATACTTTTGAATGCACAGTAGGATTTTTATACCCTATGTCAAAAGGTTCTGCGATTGTTTTTTGTGAAGGAATTAGGCATATCGCAGATAATATTAAAGAGTTCAAGATAACTACTATGATTTCTGTGCCGATTCTTTTTGAAACCATGTATAAAAAAGTAATGAAATCAATTGAGAAAAAGGGCAAATTGGCGACTGTACAAAAAGGGATTAAAATAAGTCAATTTTTATTGAAATTTGGAATTGATATTAGGAAGAAATTATTTAAGGAAATACATGATAACTTAGGAGGAAAAGTGCAATTATTCGTTGCAGGAGGAGCAGCTTTAGACCCAGAGACAGAAAAGGGATTTAACCAATTAGGATTTAGGATGTATCAAGGTTACGGATTAACAGAAACTTCACCCGTTATTGCAGCAGAAGATGATAAATATAGAAGACTAGGTTCTATTGGAAAAGCTTTTCCAAGTTTAGAGGTAAAAGTAGTAGATTCAAATGAAGAAGGAATTGGAGAATTAGTCGTAAAAGGACCATCTGTTATGATGGGGTATTATAATAACGAAGAAGCTACCAAAGAAACAATTGATGAAGATGGATGGCTACATACAGGAGATTTAGCTAAGATTGATAAAGACGGTTATATTTTCATTTCTGGAAGGAAAAAATTTGTCATTGTTTTAAAAAATGGAAAAAATATTTATCCAGAAGAATTAGAAACGGTAATTAATAAAATAGAAGGAATTAAAGAAAGCTTTGTTTATGGAAGACCAGAAGAGGATGGAGACTATAAAATATGTGCTAAAATTGTTTATGACAAAGAACTAGTAGAAGAAATTTACGGAATTTCAGAAGAAGAAAAACTAAAAGAAAAGATTTGGGAAGAAGTAAAGAAAGTAAATAAGACAATGCCAGCTTATAAATATATTAGAGAAATTACAATAACAGACAAAGACCTAATAAAAACCACAACACAAAAAATCAAAAGATTTGAAGAATTTAAGACAGTCGTAGGCGAAGCGTAAGCGAGCAGGGAGTCAGGGGGGGAGTC
>CAOJZE010000049.1 GCA_948466095.1 uncultured Clostridium sp. | reverse complement strand
CATACGCACAAAAAGAACATATATTATATTAATATATGTTCTTTTTTTACATTTAGAACTTAATTTGAAAAAATTGCATTGCTTTTCCTTATTTTTTATTAATAACTGCTCTATAAATGATTCCTGTATCTTCATCTTTTTCGAATTCTACTCGATAGGCTTCTTCTGTTTCAACATTACTTTTTAGTAATGTTATGCTTTGCTCAGTTACTTCATATTCTTCTCCATCAAAATGAATTTCCTTAATTTTTCTATTTCCGTCTTCACGTGCTTCATTATTACGTTGAATGGTAGATAATAATCCTTTTACAGTAACGCCTTTTAAATTGGTACTTTGATAATTTTCGAATAAAGCGTTAAAAGTACTAACTTCTTGCTCACTCATATTATCATTATTGGCATTTATGGTATTTAATGCGGAAAAATACGTTGAGAATTGCGGAATTACATATTGTAATGGGTTTTCATTTTCTTGCCATCCTAATTCCTCCATTTGACTTTTGTTTACGCTTTGTAATCTTTCTACAACTGCTTTCAAGAATTCATTTTTTTGTTCCTCTTCTGTTTGACTTAACATGAGACTGTTGTTATTATCGAAAATTTCTATGTTGGTGCTTTCTGTGAATTCCAAATTATTATGATAATTATATTGATATTTGATTTTTTCTGTTTCTAAGGTTAGTTCATGATTTTCTGTAATACTTTGCATAGACTGCAATCCTGCAAATTTGGTAATAAACGCTATTTTTCCTGTTTGATTATTATCAGTGATTTGCCATTCGATATGATATTGTTGGTCATTCCCTGTTATTGCTTTTTCTAATTTCAATTCCATTTGATTGGTTTTAGCCAAAAGTCGAATTGTCCTTCCTTTTGCTTGATATACTATTATTTCTAATTTTTCACGGTTCAATTCTACATTATTATTAATATCTTTTATCTTATTATCAATCACGCTGGCTGTGACTTTTAAGGAATTTTTTTGAACTTTGACATATTCATTTATTTTATCTAAGGTTGCTTGGTCATTTTTTAAGGCTTCTAGCAATTTTACCAACAAGCTTTTTAGTTTTTCTCCCTCTAATGTTAATTGGTATCCTTTGCTATTGGTTTCTTCTATTTTACTAAAATTACTATCTTGTAATTGTTCGTTTAACACCTTAAAATAAGTATCTTTAATACGTTGCAAATCCTCTTTTGTTAAAGATATATCCGCAAATTCTTGCATTTTCTGAAGACCGTTCGTACGATTGGTTGATTTATCTCCTGAAACTAAATCAGTTTCTAAATTTTGTAGATTCTCTTTGTTCACAACAATAAATTTGTTTCCTATATGATTGGTTTGAAAGCCTATGGTATCTCCTATTTGCTTATAGACAAATGGAAATTTTACATTGTCTGCGTAATTTAAACTAATATTTTGTATCACTTGAGAATTGGCTGTATCTACTTGTCCGTCAAAAGTTACATTCATACTACTGGGCTTTTCATCTTGCTTTTGACCACTAGAAGCTGTCACATTTGCATCGATACTACCTTCATCTAAATAGGGCATATTTTTTTGTTTTTCAAAATATTGCTTTAATTCCGTTTCTATAAAACCTTCTTGTTCTTCTCCCATTTGTAGCATATATTTAAAAAATAATTCTTTGTTTCCTTTGAAGGTGTCTGTTGCAAAGTAAGTATAGGCAATTCCTGCTAATGAAATTAATATCACTAATATGGCTATGATAATCATTATTATTTTACTACTTTTCTTTTGTCTCATTTTTGTTTCTCCTTTTGATTTTCTATTTAACAGGAAAAGATAACTAGCCCTTCATCCTTATTCTTCCCAGTTATGATAAATATTAGAAACATCATCTAAATCTTCTAGTCTTTCGATTAGTCGTTCCATTTTTTCTATTCCTTTTTCATCTAAAGCTACTGTGGTAGTTGGAACCATTTGTACCTCTGCTTCTAAAAATTCCAATCCTTCTGCTTCTAATTTTTCACGAACAGCTGTAAAGTCAGATGGTTCGGTTACGATTTCATAAATTTCCTCTAGAATTTGGAAATCTTCTGCTCCTGCTTCTATAGCAAGCGTCATTAATTCCTCCTCATCCATTGATGTGGCTTCTTTTTCAATTACCATGATACCTTTTTTATTAAACATATAAGATACACATCCACTGGTTCCTAAGTTTCCTCCTGATTTGTCGAAGGCATGTCTAACATCTGCCGCTGTTCTATTTTTGTTGTCAGTAGCTGCTTCTACAATAACGGCTACCCCATTTGGTCCATATCCTTCGTATATGATTTCTTCATAGTTTTCATTACTACTTGACGCTTTTTTGATAGCATTGTTGATGGTGTCATTTGGCATATTAGCTGCTTTACATTTTGCTATGACATTTTTTAATTTCGAATTTCCCGTTGGGTCTGCTCCACCTTCTTTTACTGCTATTAATAGTTCTCTTCCTAGTTTCGTAAAGATTTTTCCTCTTGCTGCATCTGCTTTTCCTTTTTTGGCTTGTATGTTGTGCCATTTACTGTGTCCCGACATTTCTTCTTCCTCCTTTTTAATTTTTCTCTCTATTTTCAAGGCTTTCGAGCCTCTAACCACTTGATTTGCTCATTTTTTTGCTTTGTTGAACTTTGTTGATTTTAGTGGGTTTTGGTAGTTCTGTGTTGAAACGATTGCACCAAAATTGCTCCAAAAAGCATTATGTCAAGTTCCTTTTTTGTTTTTGATAAACATTCGTTTCATACATTTCCATGTGCTTTTTATAATTTTCGTTTTTTATTGTATCACATTATTTTTTATTTGTGTAGTCTTTTTACAAATTAAATTTGTATTTTACTAATTCTGGTTGTATGATAGTGTCTAAATTTATATTGTTTTATGTTCACTATTCTTATTATTGTTCTTCATTGTTTTTTTTTAGTCTTTTGTAAGTTCTTCTTTAATACTTCTATTTATTTCATCTTCCATTCCTAACAATATCATTATAATCTTGGCATACTGCTAAAGCATTATATTCCCTTTTCTTCTTCCTTGTATAAATTTAATGAAAGAAAAAAATATTAGTTCAAAATATGAAATTCCAAAGATTAAAATAATTTGGAATTTTTTTGTTCCTAAATTAAAAGAGAGCAAAACTGCTCCCTCAAAATACACAACTTATAATCAATGTTAAATTAACCAGTTTACTATACTACTCTTGCTCCAAAAGGTGCTAAAGACAATTTAGCAATTTTAAAGAATTGAAGTCCAAACGGAATACCTACTATTGTTATGCACCATATACAGCCAAACAATAAGTTTTCAAGTGCCATTGGAATCCCAAAGAATATAATCCATATTACATTTGCAATTACTGATGGTATTCCTCCTCCATATTCGACATCTTTGCCAAATGGTGCAAATGATAAAGCTGCAAATTTAAAACATTGTTTTCCATAGGGGATTCCTATTATTGTAATACACCAAATAAGACCTGATATGCACCAAGAAATCCCACTTAAAAAACCTCCAAAGATAAACCATAAGATATTACCTAAAATACTCATATTCACTACTCCTTTCGTTCTATTAACATTAATTATTCATTGTGCATTTTTACCACATTGATTATTCAATCTTTGTGTTATTTAATTAGTATATTTTTTATAACTAATTACTATGTAATAATCTTGTGAGAACTACCTTTCATAAGTAGTTCTCCTTGAAAATAAAAGGGGATGTTTGTGCTAATTGCTTGTTCTACAATTAGCACTTCTATTATTCTTTTTTTAATATTTTATCTGCTTCACTTTGTGTAAGATATTTATATTCTATCATTTTGTTTATTACTTGTTTTTGTCTTTGTTTCGCTAATTCTGGATTTTTTGTTGGAGCATATACTGATGGTGCATTTGGTATTCCTGCAAGCATAATCGCTTCATAATCTGTCATCTGATTTGGTTCTTTTCCAAAATATCCTAGACTTGCTTCCCTTACATTATAATATCCATCTCCGAAATAACTTGTATTTAAGTATAATTCTAATATTTCATCTTTTTCACATTTATTTTCTATTTTAAATGCCATAAATACTTCTGCTATTTTTCTTTCAAATTTCTTGTCTTGTGTAAAATATATATTTTTTGCTAATTGCTGTGTTATTGTACTTCCACCTTCTACAAAATCCATAGCTTTTATGTCATTTATTGTTGCTCTACCTATTGCAATTAAATCTATTCCACAATGATTATAAAATCTATGATCTTCTACTGATAATACTGCATTGATATAGTTTTGTGGTAAGTCTGAAATTTCTGTATAGTTTTCTTTGCTTTTTATTTCTTTTATTTTATCTTCTATACTTATTTCTTCTATTGCTTCCTTATACATTTTATATCCATTTCCTACAAATAGCAATGCTATGCTTACTATTATCAATGTTAGTAAAAATACTATTTTTAGAAATTTCTTCATCTTTACCACCTCTTTTACTACTTTTTATTCATTTTTTTCTTTCCATTTTTTATTAATTAATGCAATAATTAATACTATTACTATTATTACACCAATTACTAATATTGGTATACAAAAATCTTTTATTGATTGGATTACTCCATCCAAATTTATGTTTTTAGGCATTATTAATCCCCCTTATTCTACATTTAATGCTGTTTTTACTTTCTCTGGTAATTCATTTACTTGTACTTCTTCCCAAGATTTGACTCCTCTTGTTACCATTACTTCTAATTTTAAATAGGAATCTTCTTTTAATTCTCTACTTGTTCTAAATTTTATTTCTTTTTTCTTTCCATTTTCGCTATAACAGTCTAAAGTATATTCATATTTCATTCCACCTGTTTCTGGAATACTTGCTATTTTGCTATTATCTATTTGAGTATAATAATTTGATTGTTGATATACCAAGAAATAATATGCTACTCCACATAGTGCTATTGCTACAATAACTGCTATTATCATTGGTATTTTTTCTTTTATGCTATCCATCTTAAATTCCTCCTATTCTGATATAATATCAATATTTCCTTTAAAATTATCTAATTTAAGTGTCAAATAATAACTAACTCCTTCAACATAAATATTATCTTCATATTCTCCTGTATCACTAATTAATGTAGTTTCATTATTTCCTAGTTTAGCAATTACACCTATATTACCGCTTTCTGTTTCTATTTTAATTTTTATCTTTATATGATTTCCATTCTTCCTGTTTAATGCAGTTCCACCAAATATCGTTTCTTCGCCTGAATAGTTATCATAATTTGCTATATATGTTCCGACATATTTATCTACTCCATATTTTCTTTTGCCCTTTAATTTCCAATTACTTGTTAAACCTGCTGTATCAAAACTTTGAATAAATGAATCATAAGTGTTTATAATTTTGTCTTTTGGATTTTCTCCTATTCCTATATTAAAAATTGTAATCAATAATATTATTACTAATGTTATGATTCCTAAAAATATCATTTTAAAGATTCCAAACATATCTATTCCTCCTTAATAATATTTTTACTTCCAAAGTAGGTAGCCAAGAAATATGCTCCATATATTACTCCAATAATAACTACTGTGGCGACAGCTGATGGTAATAAATCTTTCTCACTTGCCAATCCTGACATAAGTTTTATTGCAAATTGTATTCCAAATATTGAATGTATAATTGCTAAAACAAGTGGTACTCCAAAAAATATTCCTATTTGCCTAAATAAAGATTTGTTTATCATTTTTTCATCACAACCAATTTTTCTTAAAATAGTATATCTTTGCTTATTATCTGAACTGTCTGTTAGCTGTTTTAATGCTAAGATAGCTGAACTTGCAATTAGAAATATTACGCCTAAATAAATCGCTATAAATGTTACTATTGTTGCTATTCCTATACTTCCTTCCATAATTCTTGTTTTAGTAAGTCCATCTATCTCTAATCCTTTTTTGTCTAAACTTTGTATAAATGCTGAATCACTTTTTGAAAATAATTCTTCAATCTTTTTCTTTCCTTCTTCTGTATCATCATTATAATTTGCTGCTAAAAAGTGCATTTCTTTCATATCATCTGTTAAAGGGCAATTATCGGGAACAACTATTATTCCTGTATTTGTATGGCTTGTTGACATTACTATAAATCCATTTTTGCACTCATTATATTTTGATTTGTATTGTTTTCCTGCAATTGTTAAAGAATTGTTTCCTTCTGCTAATGCTTCATTTCTTACTTCTTCCATACTTGTAAAATCACAAAGCATAATATATTCATTATCATTTAATTCATACTCATCTATTCCATATAATTTTGCTATTTTATTATAATCAGATATTTTTACAATTTGTTCTGCTGTATCATACGCAAGCATAGGGAATTTCGCTTTTATCTGTTCTAATTTGTTTTCTAAAAAATCACTCCATGTTAAATCATTACTTGCATAAATTGGTATTTCCACCATATCTTTTAATACATTCATATCTAATCCATTATTTTCTAATGTTTGTTCTATTGGTAGTTTTGAATCCTCTCTTTGAATATCTGTTGTTTTTATTTCTCTACCATATTTTTTATATGTTTCTGGCAAATTCGCTGTTTTATATAAGTTTAAGTCTACTGGTGTCATTTCTACTAATTCTCTTCCCATTGTATTTCTCAATGCTAAACTTGAAGAAAGTATTGATATTGTCATAAATAACATTAAGCATATAACACTCATACTTGCTACCATTGTATTAATTTTGTTGTTAATTTGCCTTAATACAAACATATTTGTACCTTTTAAATATGTATTTTTCATTTTTTGAACTATTTGTATTATAAAACCTGATAAGGACCAGAAAATTAATATTGTACTAACTATTCCCATAAGTATTGGTGGTAATAGTTTATCAAATGTATTTAAACTACTGCTATCCGCTGTTACTTTCCAATAAGCATAACCTAACATTGCCCATGCAACAATAAATACTAATATGCAAAGAAATGGATTTTTTATTTTTACTTTTTCATTTTTCTTTTGTGCATTTAATAAATTGATTAGTTTATATTTTGAAACAGTAAATGTATTAAAAATCATTACTGCGACATACATTACTGCAAAGTAAATGCAAGTTTTTATACAAGCATCCCTAGAAAATATAAACTGAAATTCACTCATGTCTGCTTCAAACATTTTTGCAACTAATACTGACATAAATTGTGATGCAAATACACCTACAACTATTCCTATGGCAAGTGAAATGATTCCAACAAATATTGTTTCCATTAGTATAATTTTTGATATTTGTCTTCTTCCCATTCCAAGAGACATATAAATTCCAAATTCTTTTTTCCTTCGATTAATTAAGAAATTATTAGCATATACAATTAGCAATCCTAATATAACTGCTACAAATACTGATACAAAACCAAGCATCGAAATCATCATTTTTATTATTTCTCTTTGTGATTGTGATACCTGTAGCATAGCTTGTTGACTATCTATTGAATTAAACATATAAAAAATTGCTACTCCTAATACTAAGGTTAAAAAATATATAGCATAGTCTTTTATACTTTTTTTCATATTATTACAAGATAACTTAAATAACATCGTTCAAATCACCTCCAAGAAGTGTTTGCACCTCAATTATCTTTTCAAAGAATTGTTTTCTTGTGTCATTACCTTTAATTATTTCATTAAAGATTTTTCCATCTTTAATAAATAAAATTCTATTTGCATAAGAGGCTGTAAAGGCATCATGTGTAACCATTAAAATAGTTGCATTCATTTTTTGATTTAAAAATTCAAAATTTTCTAGTAATTGTCTTGCTGATTTTGAATCTAATGCACCTGTTGGCTCATCTGCTAATACCATTTTAGGATTTGTTATAATTGCTCTTGCTGATGCAATTCTTTGTTTCTGTCCTCCAGATACTTGATAAGGATATTTTTTTAGAATATCTTTAATTCCCAATTTATCAGCTATTTCATTTACTCTTTTATCAATTTCTCTTGCATTTACTTTTTGAATAGTTAATGCTAAAGCTATATTTTCATAAGCTGTAAGAGTATCTAATAAATTAAAGTCTTGAAAAATAAAACCTAGTTCTTCTCTTCTAAATTTATTTAATTTGTTTCCTTTTAGTTTTGTAATATCTTCGCCATTAACAATAATATGTCCTGCTGTAACTCTGTCTATTGTTGAAATTACATTTAAAAGTGTACTTTTACCTGAACCACTCGCACCCATAATTCCAACAAATTCTCCCTTTTCTACTGTAAAACTAATGTTGTCTATTGCTTTTGTTAGATTTGATTTGTTTCCATAGTATTTCTCTATGTTTTTTACCTCTAATACTTTTTCCATAATAAAAAACTCCTTTCAATCTAACATTATTATAAACCCATTTTAGCCATTATTCCTATCGATTTTCCTTACATGAATCTTACATTTTTGTAAGAAAAAAAGATTATCAATCTTACTTTGATAATCTTAAATTTTAGGTTAATCTATTTTGTATATTTTTCTATTGAATTGTATTCATCCATTGAAATTCTGTAAATACCATTGTAAGGTTGCTCAATATAATATTTATTATTTCTTTCATATACAAATAAAGTAGATGCTCCTGTTTCTTTAAAATTAAAGTCAATTTTCACCTTATTACTAGTATTAACTGGACTATCTTGTATGCTTTCTTCTTTTGAGGTTCTTTCTCTTTCATTTAGAATATTTATTATATCTTTCATTTTCTCATTATCATTAATTACTTTTTTATTTGTATCCTGTTCTAATGAAATGCTTTCCAATTTCTCTAGTTGTGGCAATTTAAGATTATAAGTTCTACTATTCATAAAATAATAGAAAATTCCTAAAATCATTAACATTAATAATATTATAATTAATATAATAAAAAATTTTCTTTGCATTTTCGTTCTACCACCTTTCTAACTTTCTATAACATTATAACTCACTTTTGCTATAGTTCATATTTATTTACATTACATTAACCTTACATTTTCGTAAGATTTCTACTGGATGTCAAGATAACTGCTTTTAGGAAATACCAATCGTATTTCTGTTCCTTTATCTTGAACTGAATTTAACTCTATTGCTATTCCTAATTTATTACATAAGTTTTTGCATAAATATAATCCAATTCCTGTAGATTTTTTGCCTATTAGCCTTCCATTTGTTCCTGTAAAGCCTTTTTCAAATACTCTTGTAATTTCTCCTTTTTTTATTCCTATTCCATTATCTTTTATATAAAGTATCACATTTTCTTTTCCTTGTTTGGCATATATTTCAATCTCTAAATTTTTATCTTGTTTTTTATACTTTATACTATTTTGAATTATTTGATTTAATATAAATATGATCCATTTATTGTCTGTATTTACTTCTAAATCTAAATCATGAACATTGACAGATATTTTTTCATGTATTAAAACATTTTTATTCTTCTTTATACTCTCATTTACAATGTCTTTTAAATTAGCTTTTTTTACATAGTAATCTTTTTCTACAGTATTACTTCTTGCATAATATAAAGCCTGTTCTATGTAATTTTCGATTTTTTGTAATTCTTCATCTATACTTTTAGTTGTCTGATTTTTGTTATTTTCTATTATCAATTTACTTGATGCTATTGGTATTTTTATTTCGTGAATCCATAATTCTATATACTCCTTATAATCTTCTTGCTTATATTTATATTTGTTTACATTTTCAACCATTGATTTATTGATTTGTTCTAATAAGTCTTTTAATATTTTACCTTCTGTAAAACTTGGTTCTTTTATAATCTCACTAATTAAATATTTGTCATCTAAGTTATTTAAAGTATCTTCTAAACCTTTATAAAATCTTCGTTTTATAAAATATTCTATGGAAAGTCCTATTATATATAAAAATATTATAGTAACTGGAATATATATTTTTATAAAATTTCCAAATGGATAAGGAATTAAAAATATTTCTATAGTGGCGATTCCAAATAATAGCAAGAAGCCTAAAAGTATTTTATCTTTTATAAAACTTTTAAAATTCATATCAGTTCTCTCCCCTTAATATATAGCCTTGTCCTCTTTTGGTTTCAATAATATCTTTTAGTCCTAATTCTTCTAATTTACTTCTTAATCTAGTAATATTAACACTTAAAGTATTATCATCAATAAAACTCTCATTTTCCCATAAACAGTCCATGATATCTTCTCTCGAAACAATTTTATTTCTGTTTTCAATTAGATATTTTAAAATCTTGTATTCATTTTTAGTTAAATCAATAATTCTATCACCTTTTATTATTGTACTATTCGATATATTTAAAATAAAATCTTTTGCATCAATTTTATTTTTAGGTTCACTATTACTATTTGTTCTTCTTAATAGCGAATTTACTTTCGCAAGTAGTATATGGATATTAAATGGCTTTGTAATATAATGATCTGCTCCATAATTTATTGAAACCAACTCATCTAATTCATTATCTCTACTTGTGACGACAATAATTCCCATATCAGATTGTTTTCTAATCTCTTTGCAAATATATTCCCCATCTACTCCTGGCAAATTTATATCTAATAAGATAAGGTTTGGATTTATTTCTAAAATATCATTTATAGTATTGTCAAATTTTTTTAAACATTCTGCTTGATAGCCTTGATGGCTTAAAAATATTTCTAATTCATTTCTTAATTTTTCATCATCTTCAACGATTAATATCTTCTGCATTTTATGATACCTCCCAAATATCATTATAACATAATTTTTATAAAAATAACCTTACATTTCTGTAAGGTTACTGTATAAAGTGTTTAGAAGTTTATTTAATACTATTTATTGCATCTTTTGTGATTTTATCTTTGTCAAACTTGTTTATAATTAATACAACTATTGCTACCAATATTAGTATTGCTACATATAATATAATGCTCATTTTCCAATCTCCAATAGCAAGCCTATCTCCTGCTAATGTGGAAGTGATAACAGATGGAAATCTGGCAAATGTTGAAATTAAGATAAACTTTATTGGCTTTATTGGTAGTAATCCTGCTACATATACTAATAGATCTTTCGGTGTACCTGGTATCAAAAATAATACAAGCATTATTAGTTCAATCTTTTTTGGATTCTGAAATAATTTGCTATTCTCTATTTTAGAAACTTTCTTTTCATCACAAAAATCGTATACAAATTTTCTTCCAAATTTTCTAACTAACAAATATATCGTTATTGATATAATAGCAGCTGACACCATAATAAATACTGTTCCCCATAGTCCTCCATAACACATTCCTGCCAAAATTTCTATTGGCTCTCCTGGTACTATAATTAAAAATATTTGTGCTATCTGAAGTCCAAATAGTGATAACATTCCCATCATACCAGAATTATCAACTTTTTCTTTAAAAGCTACTTGTCCTTCTACTGTAGATAAATTTTTCATTACTGGAAATAGATATACTGTTATTCCTATAAATAATGTTAAAACTACTGCCATTAATAATATTTTAAATATTTTAATTTTCTTTTTTCTGCTCATATAATCCCTTCTTTTTTATTTGTGTACATTAATAAATTATTCCTTATTAGCTATGCTACATTTATTTTAGGAGATTGATATTTCTTCATTCTTCTCACCCATTTCCATTTATATTTCTATCAAATTGCACATCTGTTGCAATAAAGTAAATTCCATATACCAATATAAACATTCCAAGCATAATCCAAATATTCTTAAAAATTTCTTCCATTGTTACTGCTACTGTAAATATTTGACCGACACCTAAAATAACAGGAATACTAATTATTACTGGCAATACCATTGGAATCGCAAAATAGAAAAGTAGTTGTTTGAATATCGTTCTATTTATCTGTAATTCATCCACTCCTAATTTCCTCAATAATTCATATCTATATTTGTATTTTTCTGAATCACTTAATTGTTGTATTGCTAAAAGAGTAGCTGTTGCCATTACAAAAATAAGTGCTACATAAAACGCTAGAAATGACATAATTGTATAAAATGATTTTGTTTGGCTCATTCTTTCACCTTTTGTTTGTACATTTGCAAGTGATATTTCTATATTATAATTTTGTTCTTCTCCATTAATTTCTCCTGCTATTTCTCTCTCTTGCTTTATAATATAATTACTTAATTCTTTATAAAACTTCTCATCTGTCATATTTTCTGTTGTAGCAACAAAATTATAAGCAAAGTCCAAATAATAGATTTTATCTGTTCCATCTTCTTGTTCTGTTACAATTGTACTGTTATTATCATTTTTATCTCTTAATCTTTGGTCCTCTTTTTCTATTAATGGTATTAAACTGTCTGGTACTATAATTGCATAATACGAACCATTAAATCCAACTTGTGCAATATTTTCGCTTCTAATTTCTTTTATTTTTACATCTTTTCCTACTATTTTAGTTTTATCGTTTTCTTTAGTATATTTTTCAAGTCCTCCTTTGGCTGTTTTTAAACAATTAATTATAATTTCGTCATCTTGTAAATCTACTTTTTCGTATCCTAATATTTCTCTT
>CAOJZE010000048.1 GCA_948466095.1 uncultured Clostridium sp. | reverse complement strand
ACCAAAAAAATAGGCAAAAATAATCCTAAAGCTGAACAAATAAAAAAAGATAATGATATAAGACAAGAGTGGAATAAAATCGCTGATGTGGCTCTTGTGGCTGGTATTAGTGATGAAAAGATAAAGGCAATAAGAAAGAATGAGATAACGACAAAAATACAACACTCTATGCAAAGAGAAGGATGGAAACCTGAATTATTTTATCAGATTATGATAAATGCAAATGCTATTTTAAAAGATGTCATTCAAAAACATAAAATGCAATTAAAACCTACTTTAAACGTTGACATTGAAGAATTTAAGAAAATGGAAACTTTAAATTTAAAATTACATAGACAAGTGGAAGAAATACAAAAGTTAGAAAATGTAGAATTACCAAATTTAGAAAAAGAACTGAAGAATATAAGGGGATTTTTTAAAGGAAAACAAAAAAGAATACTCCAACAGGAAATAGAAAAGTGCAAGAAAAGTATCAATGCTGATAAAGAAAATTTACGAAAAATGGTTCGTCAACAAGGATATAAAGATATAGAAACATTTTTAAAAGTGTATTCTGAAAGTAAAAAGATTATAGAACAATGGAAAAAAGAAAAATATATGAAAAAAGAAAGTATTATAAAAAAGTTGAAGGAATTAGAAAAAGGAGCAAGTTTATATCAAGAGAGGATTGGATGGCATAGAAATATAGAGAGGTAGAATAAAGACATTGGTAGATTAGAACATATTTTTTGCCTTTCTTTATATTCTATAAAAAATTGAAAATATGTAATAATTGTGATATACTTTTGAAAAAGATATATAAATAATAATTACTTTATGGAGTAGACTATGAGAAATTTACTTATTGGAAATGGAGTTAATATACAATTTAACAAAATAGATTATATACCACAACAAATTGTACTTAGAGTTTTAAAAAATTGTGATAGGAAAGATTTTCCATCAGATATAATTGTTGATAGACCTTATTTATTGAAAAGTTATCTTGGATTTCTTTTTTTAGAGGCACGAGAAATTATTAAAGGTGAATATGATAGTTTTGTACTTGCTTCTTCTGAAAGGGATTCTTTGATAACATTTAAGAAATTATATACTGATAAAATAAGTACATTAAAAATAACTGACATTGGGTTTGAGGATTATTACTTAATTCATGATCTTTTTTGCCATAAAAATAATATACAAAATTCAGAACGATTTGTTATAAGAGAATCAATGAGAAAAGCATATTTTAATGACGGAAAATTAAATGAATTATATAAAAATTATCCTAAAATATTTATTAATTATCTTATAAGATTTGATAATATTTTTACTACAAATTATGATTCTAATATTGAGTTAGCTATAGGGAAAAAAATTTTTCATATTCATGGACAGTTTGATAAAAGAAGTGATATCTATAACAAATCTTCTTTACGAAACCAATTACCTGATGCACCAGTTAAGGAAGATGAAGTTAATGAAATATATTTTTATCTTTATTCAAATGCATTATCAACATATTGTGGAGAATATAAAGAATTTCAATTAAAACGGTATTCACAAGCAAATAAAGGCATAGAAAAAATGGCTTCAGCTTATAACACTGATACTGAAACAAAGAAAGAAGTGGATAATTGGACTAAAGATACAAATGCTATTATAGCAAAACTTGGTCGTGCTATTCAACTAAAAGCTTTTAATCCTTCATTAGCTTTTTCAGATGATTATCATTTTGACAAATTTAAATCTATTTCTGGATTACTGGAAATTATTGGGTTGTCGCCATGGAACGATTTTCATATTTTTGAATCTATAAATATAGCTGATTTAGATGAATGTGTATATTATTTTTTTGAAGAAAATGAATGTGATATAATTAAAAATCTATTACCAATTCTTGATAAGCAAAAAAAACTTAAATTTAAATCAGTTAAGGCATTTTGGGAGGAGTGCTATGAAAAATAAAACAATAATTAAATCACAAAAAGAATTTGAGAAATGGATATATATTTCAAACCTTTTTGCAAAAAGTACAATTTTACCAAATGAGGCACTTAAACAGTTTAATAAGCTCAATTCAACACAACGATTAAAAATACAACAATATTTTGAAAAATGTGATAAAACTAAAGGTAAAATTCCAAAAGATGAAATTGATACTATATGGGAAATTTCTATAATGGTTGATGCCCATATTATTGCAACAGAATTTAATATAGATTCTCTTACTGCAGTTATGTGTATTCATCCACCTTGTAAAAATAATGAGCAAATATATTTCACAAAATTATGAATTTATAAAGTAAAATATGAAAATAGTTAAAATTATATGGCTGTAATTTGGCTATAAAAATTTTAGAGAGATAATATGTACAAAATAAAGCACTTTGTTTTATAAATAATGAAGAAAAATCAATAAAAATAATAATAGTTTTGTAAAAGAGAAAACATGAAGGTGGCAATAGAAGTGTGGAGATTACCAAACACTTATTACAGCAGAGCAGAAATATGTTATGCTACAGGAAAAAATAGGAGAGCAAGCTGAAAAAGCTCCTGAAAAAAAGCAAAGGAAACTATAGTCGATCTGAAAGTGAAAATTGAATAGTTGGTAATAGAACTATCACGGTTAAAGCCGAACTAGCTCAATATAAGTTCATTTGTGTTCAGCTCTGTACAGCAAATTTGGAACAGGAAAATATCTACTCTGTAGCAGATTTTGCATCTATGAGGATGTGATTTCCTACAATAATCTGTAGTCATATTTTTTCAGATACAGAGGGAAAGAGCAAGAGAGAAAAATATTAATGGATAAAGCTGTCTAAAATCAATATTTATACTCAACAAAATTGAAAAGAACTAAAAATGGCATTATTAAAAGAAAAATAATTATTTAAAATTTTTCTTAGACAACTTTTTAACCAAGATCAAAAGTTTTCAATAAAATTCAACTTAGGAGAATAATGAGTAAGAAACAATAATCGACAATTATATTTTTGGACATAACAAAATAACCGTTTCTTGCAATGAAAATAAGCATTATCTATCACAATTATAGTATCTTTCTCTAAAATAGATAATAATTTACAGTAAAAACTAAAATTCAAATATAGAATGCTTCATCGTTCTGCTATATTGTAGAGGAGCAACTATTTTATCTGACATTTGTGTAGCTACTATTCCACATCTTTTATATTTGCGACTACTTATTTTATTAATTACTTTTTGACCTTGAGAAATATATCCATACTCACAATATAAATAAGTATCTATTCCACATTTATCCGCATATACTATTTTTTCTGAAATAATTTTCTTGATTTGTTCTTTATACTTTTTTATCTCTTTTTGATTTTGTTCTATGTATTGTATTATTTTTTTCGCAATTCCTGTCGAAATATGTTAAAATTATTTTGTACATTTACTTGCAACAGCATTTCGATAGGAGGTTACATTATGCCAAGAATATTTAGAATACATGGCGATAATATTGTAGAATGTGAGCGTGTTGTCAAGCTCATTTTAGCTGAAACAGACCCGACATCCGTTGAAATATCGCTGATGTCGCCGTCTACTATTGTTTATAACATATGCTTCAATTATTTGGGAAACCATTTTCAATGGCAGTTAGAATTGCTTCCAGGCTTTAATAAGTCTAATCGTAGAAGATGGGAAGCTAATATTTTTACTAGTCTCAAAAATAGTGGTAGTTTCCTTGACGAAACACCAGATGCAATTGTCACCTATATAGAAAATGATTTGGAAACAATTCTTTATGCAATTGAGTTTTGCAGTGCATTGCAAGCTGGTAATCAAGCGTGGCAGCGAAGTGGTCGTGCGTTCTCTATAGGTCGTACAGGATGTCCGTATTTGTACATCGTAGATTTTGTGAAATACGAGTTAAATAGTTATACTCGTGTAAGAAAAGCACTTCGTTTTCCTAACCCAACTGTCCCATATAGCTATATTAGTTTTTCAAGAGAAAGTGGTAATTTCGTTGCTCAAATTTACATTCGTTCAGAAGAATTTGACAAGCAATTTGACCGTTCCTTGAGAAACTTCGACGAGGATAACTTTGCAGAATCAGAACTTTGCCGTTATATCGTTAAACGAATGTGTGGTTTTGACACCAGAGAGGAGGAAGAAACTATCCTCCAGAAAAATTTTAATGTGGTGCTGTTTTTGGCAAGCAGTTCTCGTTCTGCTACGAATTTCACACCTTCACAGTGGAAACGTTTGCATAAATACCATCAAGGAATAGTTCAATTTTCATTAGAAAATTCGAGTTTTAATTTCCGAAAAACAATTACTGCAAAAGGACATCATGGTAGTTCTTCAGAGTTTCTTGATTTGGTAGAAAACCTTAGTGTTGGATTAGCATCCAAAGATCTTCCTTTTGGAATTATCCCTGTTGCCAACAGAAGAAGGCTGGCAAATGGAATACGTAGATTATACCCAACTTATGATACTGATGTCCTTGACAGAATTGCTTCCGGTCATTTGGATTTGATTCTTTGCATGATTAAAGGTTTTAAGCCGAGGGGTGATGATAACCGACCTGATAGAGGAATTTTGCCATTAGTTGCGATGCTTGTATCAACGGATATTGAAGTGATGACTTATATTTATGGTCCGATTATTGAACGCAATTTTAATGAACTTATCGCAAATCCAGAGCGTCTTGCATTGTCCAACGGATTTTGGAGAGCCATCCTTGCTTTGAGCAATTTTGTTGCCCTTGATGTTCCTGTAATCGCTGGTCATTCTTATAATGAAGAGGTACTTCTGGATACTTCTGCACTAAAAGAACATTATATTGAACAATTTTCTGATAAAGATGACCTGACGCAAAATGAGTTTTCCAGTATTCCGCAGTCTTTTCAAGAAGATGATGTAGATACAGGAATTCATTTCCTCTTTTCACACCTACTTCACGAAGTATGCTTTGAGGGTATGTGTAATCCTCCAGGTGGTGATTGGAGCGGACTTTCTGTCCGCTACAGAAATCATGAAGTACGTTGGTTGTCCTTGCCTCGTGTAAGTGAAGAAGTTAACGGAAAGCGCCCTGACCATGTTTTGGAATTGTTTGGAGTGTTTTACTGTCCTGTTCTGCTTATTATTGAATCAAAAGAACGTTCCCTTGATTTAGAGGTAAACGTTGGAGAGAGGCTTGTAAACTATATCTACAACCTTATGAATTATATTCCTAATGTGGAACGATTAGTTCATCCTTACCTTGGAGGATGGACACAATCAGAACACTTTGTTGATTTTGACGCATTTAAAACAATCTCTGCTGCAGCCTATCTGCGAGAATCTGCACAAGCAAATCACACTGTTTTTGAGCGTAGCAACTGCGATATGTTGTTTATTATGGAGCCGGTCGAGCATGGCTGGGAGATTGAAATTGTTGTAGCTACCCGTTCCGCTGAAATCCTGAAACAGTTTATCTGTGACAAGATTGATCAAATCGGATTCGATGATATAACTCTTTTTTAAATTACCAGTTAAGATACAGAGATTCTAAAACTTGGATATTCTCTTTGTCCATAACTTTTTTGAAACTGGAATTGCCTGAAGAGATAAATTTATGGCGCTTATATAATTCCTTTGGTAATTCAACAGTAAAGTCATTCTCTCCTCTGATACCATCGAACGAGAGCATATATTTGATTCCTTTGCTATTCAGCCGTTCAAGATAAGTAAGGAAAGTATCAAAATCAATAGTTCCATAATAACGACCCTTCGTATGAAAGTATGGAGGGTCTAAGTATATTAGATCACCCTCTTTAGCAGTTTCAGTTGTAATAGTATAGTCTGCAGCAATAAATTCCGTACCTTGAATATATTTAGACCAATCAAAAATAATTTTTTCCAGTCTGTCAGGGGATATGCCTGGACGAGTATGATGTAAGGAGTTGTTAAAATCCCCATTTGCATTAAAGCGAATTAAGCCATTGACGCACGTTCTGGATAGGAATAGAAGATCTTCTGGAAAGTGATTTTTGTTAAAATCATCTCTAATGTTGTAATATGCTTGATAGCCTTCTGTTTGCAGTTTTGTCCAACGAAGTCTGTATGCTTCAGATAATTTGATTGGGTTATTTTTGATTTCATTCCATAAATTAATTAACGGTACACAAATGTCTCCACAAACAGCATCAGTTGGATTAATAGCATATAGCATCGAACCACCACCAACGAATGGTTCGTAGTACCTATTAAATTTTTTAGGTAAATATTCTTTTATTTTTGCGGATTGGCTACGTTTACTACCACTCCACTTAATAACTGGTTTGAACATTTTAGTCCTCCTTGGATGCTGTTTCAGTTTCTATTAAAATTTCATGAGGATCCACATTTAGATAGTTGCATAAACGGACAAATGCTGCTGAAAGTGGAGATTTTCCGTTTATGTATTCATATATTGTAGGTTTGGATACTCCAGTCTTTGTTGCCAATTCATTGATTGTTTTAATATCTAAATCAATCATTTTTTTACGAAGTTTTTTTTCGTTGAGTATTAAATTTTTCATTGGGTTGCCTCACTTTCGAACAGGCTTAAACTGAGCTGCCCCAACTGATCCTCATTTTCCTCGACATGATTCAAACGATTAGTTGCAATTTTACAGTAAGAATCATCAAGCTCAATGCCAATGTATTTTCTTCCTGTCATTTTTGCAGCAACACATTCGCTTCCGGAACCCGAAAAAGGAGTGAGCATAATGTCTCCTTCTCTTGAAGACAGTTTAATTATTCGTTTGAGAATTCTAATCGGTTTCTGCGTAGGATGTTTACCATATGCAAGCTCGCGTTTCTCCTTATTGTTTGATATATCCCATACAGTTCGCATTTGCTTTCCTGGAGTTTTCAAACCATCATAAGAAAAATCGCCGTTTTTTGAATATTCATAATCAAAAAAGTATTTTCTTTTTTTTCCGCCTTTATTGCACCACAAAATAGTTTCGTGGCTGGCAGTTAATCTTCTTCCCGCCAAATTGGGAAAAGCATTTCTTTTGTACCATACGACTTCATTGATGATCTCAATTCCAAGCATTTGGCAAATGACATTGATAATGCCAATATTATGGTATGTGCCAAAAATCCACATGGAACCAGTTGGCTTTAGTATTCTTTTGGCTTCAGTAAGCCATGCTTTCGTAAATGTCATGTAGGATTCAAATGTGAAGTCATCCCATACTTGCATGACCTTATCCCAGTTACCGCCCATACCTTGAAGTTCAACACTGTTATCCCATTTCCACTCTCTGCCTTTAGAAAGGTTATACGGCGGGTCTGCAATAATTAAATCAATACATGTGTTAGGTAATTTCTTTATTTCAGATATGCACTCACCATTGATGATAGTGTTAATCGGTAATGTATTCATATACAATTCCTCCTTACTTGATAAATATAGCATATTATATTTAATAAGTCAATATTTTCTAACTAAAAATAAAAATATTTTAACTATTTGTAAGAATATGATACTATGAAAAGGGAGAACATTGTTGTATAATTACAATAATTGAGATTTATTTAAATCTAATAATTTTAATGATATGCATGATGATTTTTGAAAAAGAGGGGAGGTGGATTTGAATCTTGTATTTAAATTACTATTAACAGTAAATGCAACTTCTTGGATACTTGTAATTTATGCCATAAAAGAGACATGGACTATTGAACAAATTTCGTGTTGGATCGTTCATATTGGGTTAGTCTTCCTGCTAATACTATTTTCATGGGTATCTTTGCTACTTTCAAGGTCTTTTGGTAAGGAGTGTTTAATAAAATGTGATGAGTTTTCACTGGCTGATAATGAGTTTTTAACGGTGTATTTGGAATATTTTTTGTTTCACTAAGTGTTGCTGATTGCTACAATATTTTAACTCTATTTACTTATTGTTTGGATATCATTATTACTATATTCTAACTTCTAAAGACATAAAACTCCTTGTAATAAAAATGGTTAAATTATAGTGGGTTCTGGCTCTAATTTGGCTCTAAAAATTTGGGGGATATGGTATAATATGTGCAAAATGAAGTATTTTGAGTTATAGAAATGAAGAAAAATCAATAAAAATAACAATGGTTTTGTAAAAGAGAAAACGTGAAGGTGGTAGAACAGTAGGTGCTGGTTCTGTTACTGAAATTATTGAGTAATTTGTAAAAGCGATGATTTTAAGGGCTTTCCGAATAATTCGGAAAGTCCTTTTTTCATGTATTTGTGTAAGTTTTTTAAAAATGGTGCCAAATCGGTGCCAGAAAACAGTTACCACCCTTTTATTTGTTTTACTTGTTCTGCTCTTTGTGGGTCTTTGTGATATTGCAGTTTGAATTGTATTGTTTGTACGATTTCTTGCCTTGCTTCATCATCTAGCTGATAAAATGAAGTCAAAAGATTATCTACATCAGGCATACTGTTTTTTCCAAATAGATACATAAGAGGATACATAGAATTTTTTAAATAAGTTTTTACTCGACTTCCGTCTAAAGCACCATGTAAACCATCTGGCAATGTGGGGTATATTTCTTCTTCAGTAATGGCTCCAGAAAATGGACTAGCAGAGCATATTTCATTTACATCAATTTCTAATTCATTTGCTAAACGCAATGCAAAATCAAAGCGTATATTGGAATCTTTTTGAATGATTGAATAAAGTGTCGTAGCACTGATTCCTGTAGCTTTTGCAATTTTGCGGACATTGGTACCTTTACTATCCAGTATTGCTTTTAGTTTTTTTCCATCTCCCATAAAAATCTCCTACTTTCATATAAAAATTTATTACGAACTCCATAAATCTAATTATTATCATATCATATATTATAGAAATAAAAAAGATAAACTTTTTATAAATAATATACGAAAAACATAAAAAATATTTTTATGAAATATTGACACAATAAAAATAAAGTGCTACTATGGATATACGAAATTCGTATAACAAATAAATATAAATATTGTAATAAATTTTGATTGAAAAAAGGAGGTCGAATATATGGCAAATTATCAATATATGATGAGTGCTGATGATGTAGCACGAGAATTAAGTTGCTCCAAATCTTATGCCTACAAGCTGGTAAAAAAATTAAATCAAGAGCTTGCTGCACAAGGGTATATCACAATAGCAGGTAAAATTCCAAAAACATATTTGGCAAAAAAGATGTATGGATATGAGTTATTAAAAAGTTAAACAAAGGAGGTTACTATGGCTTACAAAGAAAAAGACACCAAAAAATGGACAGCTCAATGGTTTGAAACAAATGTAAAGGGGGAAAAGAAAAAAAGAAGAAAAAGAGGTTTTGGAACAAAACGAGAGGCTTTAGAATATGAGCGACAAAAGAAGTTAAACAACAACAGAAATATGAATATGAAATTGAGTGATTTTGTAGACATCTATTTTGATGACAAACAAAATGAATTAAAAGACCGCACCATAAAAAATAAAAGATACATGATGGAACAACATATTATTCCTTATTTTGGAAGTCAAAAAATAAATGAAATTACAGCTTCTCAGATAATGCAATGGCAGAATGAAATGCAGAAAAAAGGATTTTCAGAGGCATATTTGAGAATGATTCAAAATCAATTAACTTGTTTGTTTTCTCATGCTTCTCGCATATATGATTTAACTACAAATCCATGTAAAAAAGTAAAACGTATGGGTAGTTTTGATGTTAGAAGTTTAAACTTTTGGACACTAAAAGAATATCAGAAATTTATTCAAACAATAGAGCCAGGAACAAGATATTATATTATTTTTGAAATTCTTTTTTGGACAGGTTGTAGAATAGGAGAGCTGTTAGCACTAACAAAAAAAGACATTGATTTTGAAAAAAATCAAATCAATATTAACAAAACATATTATCGAACAAACGGACAGGATATTATTACAGAACCAAAAACAAAACAATCCATTAGAACAGTGGAAATACCAGAATTTTTGAAACAGGAAATCAAATGCTTTATTGATAGACATTATGGTATGCCCGATAATGAAAGACTTTTTCCAATCGTGCAGGAAGCAGTACAACATAAAATGAAGCGTCATATTGAAAAGTCTGGTGTAAAGTATATCCGTGTCCATGATACTCGTCATTCACATGTAGCGTACTTAATTAATAAAGGGGTTGACCCTATTTTGATAAAAGAAAGAGTAGGACATAAAGATATACGAATTACATTAAATACCTATGGGCATTTATATCCCAGCCAGCAAAGAAAGATAGCAGATTTAATTGACAGTGAAAAAAATAAGCCTTAACAGCACCACCTGCTAAGACTCATGATAACTGAAGGACTTCTGTTATCTTATTATCAATATAATATAAGTATAACAGAGGTTCTTCATTCTAGCAACAAAATTTTATAAAAAATGGAGGACTTTTTATGAAAGAAGCAGATGTGAAAATGATTAAAATGTCAGATGTTCAAACACAGCCTATAAAATGGCTTTGGTATCCTTTTATTCCTTATGGAAAGTTAACTATTATCCAAGGCGACCCTGGTGATGGCAAAACGACGCTTGCGTTAAACATAGCAGCAAAGCTGTCAAAAGGAGAAGTATTAGAAAGTGAAACAATGACACAAGAGCCTGTAACGATTATCTATCAAACGGCAGAAGATGGTCTTGCGGATACAGTAAAACCAAGACTAGAAAATGCAGAAGCAGATTGCAGTAAAATATTGGTGATTGATGAAAGTAGCAAATTATTATCTATGACAGATGAACGATTAGAAAAGGCTTTGATACAAACGAATGCAAAAGTGCTTATATTAGACCCAATACAAGCCTATTTAGGCGGTGGAATGGATATGAATAGAGCAAATGAAGCAAGAAATATAACGAAGCAGTTGGGAATGTTAGCAGAAAAATATCAATGTGCTATTCTTTTAATTGGGCATATGAATAAGGCAGCAGGAAATAAAGCAGTATATAGAGGTATGGGTTCTATTGACTTTTTTGCAGTAGCAAGAAGCGTGTTATTAGTTGGCAGGGTAAAAGGAGAACCTGATATTAGAGCTGTGGTTCAAATAAAAAATAATATTGCAGCTTTTGGACATTCCAAAGCATTTCGATTATCTGAAAGAGGATTTGAATGGCTAGGGGATTATGAAATTACTGCCGATGAAGTATTAGGCGGTATTGTCCCTAAAATAAATAAGCTGGAACAGGCAAAACAAATGTTACAAAAACTTTCAGAAAGTTCAAACATGATACAAAGTAGTGAAATTTTTAGTATGGCTGATGAGAAAGGTATTTCTAAGAGAACATTAGAAACTGCAAAAAAAGAATTAAAAATAAAAGCAAAAAAAATGAATGATGTGTGGTATTGGGAATTCAATAAATGAATACCACAACATTGCAAAAGGTTGCAAGGTTGCAAAAAATATAAAAATTTTGCGGTCTTGCGGTTTCGATAAGAAAATAGTAAATAAGTATAAAAAATATATATTTTAAAAATATTTTTTATCATTATTAACAATGGAATTTAGCTTTTGATGTAAAAAATATATAAATTATATAAAAAATATTTATTGATATTTATGAAATATTATATTGCAAAAAAGGAAGACCGCAAGATTGCAAGATATAGAGATTTTGCAGCCTTGAAATTGCGGAGATGAAAAATGCAAGGATGCAAGATTGCAAAAAATAGAAGTTTTGCGGTCTTGCGGACTTGATTAAAAGGCAGATAAACAAATGTAAAAAACGTATATATTTTTACAAGTATTTTTCACTATTATTAATAAGAAATTTGATAAATAGATGTAGAAAATATATATATTACACAAGTATTTTTTATTAGTATTTAACAAATTATTGAAAGAATTGCTATAAGGGGAAGACCGCAAAATTACTATAAAATTTTGCGGTCTTGCATTGCGGACTTGATGAAAGAAAGGAATGAATTGATATGAAAAACATACAAATTTCACATGAACTTTTTATTGCACTTACAAAATATTTCTTTTTTGAACAAGAAAATTTATTACCAGAAATACAAAGAGGATTAGAACAAAAGTTGGATGCTTTGATAGCAAGAGAATTATATACTACATATAAAACAGCTCCTACTGAAAAAGAAAAGGAAAAAGCAAGACAAGAATATCTGAATAAAAAGGGAATACACTCTAGTTTTCGTTGGTAATGCCTTTTCTTTGATAACCAATGACAGAAACGTGTCACGTTTCTGTTTTTTAGTTAACAAGGAAAAATTGCCTTTTTAAGTACAAAAAGCAGTAATTTTGAACAGATGTATATAACTACTATTTGAAAACTTTGTATATACAACGTTTTTAGGAATGAGTATAAATAAAAGTATATAAAGTCAATAAAATAAAAATAGCCTTCAGAAGTATTGTAGCCACAACACTCTGAAATAAGGGCATATAGCATTTTTTTATATAAATGATATTCTTTCTTAGTGGCAAAAAAAGAAGTAGAAAAATTTTTCTTTTCAGCTATTGAGAAAGAATTTTTTTTGCAAAATTTACTTGAAAATAGTTTTATTTTTCAACAGTAATTCTTGTTAATAATACATTAAAAAGAAT
>CAOJZE010000047.1 GCA_948466095.1 uncultured Clostridium sp. | reverse complement strand
ATAGAAATGGGGATACTTATTTTAGAGTATGGATTCAACTTTTAACATTAGCAGCAAAAAGTAATCAACATGGAGCTATCCTACTTGGAGAAAATATTCCAATGTCAAAAGAAGATCTAGCTAAGGTTATGCACAAAACTTTGAATAAATTGGAAAAGATTATACAAGATTTACACAAACTTGACATGATTATCATCGAAAAAGATACAATCTATATAAAAAATTGGGATATGTACCAAAGTGCTGATGAGTTAGAAAAGCTCCGAGAATCAAACAGAAGAAGACAACAAAAATATAGAGATAAACAGAAAGATAGTAACGTTATAGTAACATCAAATAACACTGAAGATAAGAATAGAAAAGAAAAAAATAAGAATAGACAAGATATAAGTAATTTAGAAAATGAAAGTGGTTTTAAAGAGTAAAGTAATTAATTTGAAAAAAAAAGAATTAAAGCGAAAGGAGGAAATATGATTCAAACAACAACTTTAAATAAAGTAAATTGCAAATTTTGTGGTAAAGAGTTACAACAAAAAGAATTGTTATTTCAATTAAATAATAGACAATTTTCAATAGAAGGACAAGCTGAAAGATGTGATTGTCAAGAATCTAAAATATACTGGGAAAAGATTGAATATGAAAAAAAGCAAAAAGAAATGATAGCTGAAACACAAAGAAAAAACGATGTAATAAATAAATTATATAATAATAGTAAAATGAATATTAGACTAAAATTATATAGTTTTAATAATTATAAAGTTACATCTGAAAATAAAAAAGCTCTTAATAAAGCAAAAGAATATGCAGAAAATTATATTAAAAAAATAGAAAAAGGTAGTTTATTTATAACAGGTGGAGTTGGAACGGGTAAAACACATTTAGCAGCAAGTATTGCTAATGAATTAATAAGAAATGAAATACCAGTTGTATTTGGAACATTAATTAATTTGTTAAATGATATTAAAGATAGTTATAGTTCAGATGGTGAAAAAGAAGGCTATATTATTGAAAGATATTCAAAAGTAAATATGTTAATAATAGATGATTTAGGTAAAGAAAGACCAAGTGAATGGACACTAGAAAAGTTATTTACAATTATAAATAATCGTTACGAAAATAACTTACCAGTAATAATAACTACAAATTATAATCGAGATAAATTAAGAGAAAGACTGGCAAATAATAAAAATTATGAGATAGCAGATTCAATAATATCAAGGTTATATGAGATGTGTAAAGGTATCGCTATTTATGGTAATGATAAAAGAAAAGAGTTAGTATAAGTCCGCAAAACTAAAAATACTAACCCAAATATTTATAAATATATTTTAATATAAAAGACAGAAAAAGTAAATAGAAATGACTAGAAAAGTACTTGGATTTTAACAAAAAAAGTCCAAGTATTTTTCAAAATAGAGAATATATTTAATGAAAATAAGTACCAATTTAGGTACATATATTAGTGAATAATTGTATTAGCAAGCAATGAATTTCGTCAGCTCGAAATTCTATATGGGGAAAATCCCCAATCCCCTTTTTTAATATGAAAGTGAGGTGAATTTTAGAATGGCTACAACAAGTTTATGGAAGGTAGAAAGTAGAATAGATCATGTTGTAGATTATGCTACTGATAAAGATAAAACTAAAAATAAATATTATAATCAATTTAATAATTTTTCTAGTGTAAGAGATTTACTTTCGTATGCTACTAATCCAGATAAAACTGAAAAGCAATTTTTTACTACAGGAATTAATTGCAAAGTAGAAGATGCTGTTAAGCAAATGGAATTAGTAAAAACATTATATGGGAAAGAAGATGGGATACTTGCTTTTCATGGTTATCAATCTTTTGCTGAAGGAGAAGTTACTCCAGAAATTGCTCATGAAATAGGAGTTAGACTTGCTGAAGAAATGTGGGGAGATAGATTTCAGGTTGTAGTATCAACACATTTAAATACAGAGCATATTCATAATCATTTTGTAGGTGCGCCCATAAGGGGCAAAGTAATTCCGTATTAGCAATACGGCAGACGCGAGATTTATGTCTGTGGTCAATGGATAACCTAAAAGGGAAACCTTGAGGGGACAATAGCACTCCATTAAAGTTATAAGTTGACAAACTATCATGTCACGACTGAATAGCAAGACCAAAAGTTCATATAAGGATAAAAGCTATACTGCTTGAACAACAGTCCAAAGGGCATTTGTGGTGGCTTCAACAGAAGATAGTTATAACTGTTGTATCACATATCCTACGTTATCAATGGACAAATGAGGTAGGCAAGTCGAATATGTGACCTATTTGCATAAGCATAAAAGGACGAAAGTTGTATCCGATAATGGACAAGCTAATTACTTTGTATCTAAATGGGGATTACCTAAGTTGAAATGCTAAAACTTGTTTAGCTATGAGCAAAAGGCTTTGAATATTCAATAGGGTAACGGAGCTTTCGTAGTAGTCTGAGAATGTTAATGGCATTTACATGGCGAAGGAAAGCAGTTTATTCACTTCAATATAAAAGAAAGGAAGGTGCGAGAGGCACTATGAGAAATCCAGAAAATGTATTGAACAGTTTGCAAAAGCATTCTAATTCAAAAGATTACACCTATAATAGGTTATATCGAAATATGTTTAACAGAAATTTATTTCTACAAGCATATCAAAATATTTATTCTAAACAAGGCAATATGACAGCTGGTACAGATGGAAAAACAATTGACGCAATGAGCTTAGAGAGAATAGACAGAATAATTGAAACACTAACAGATGAAAGTTATAAACCTCAGCCAGCAAGAAGAATTTACATTCCAAAGAAAAATGGAAAACTTAGACCATTAGGAATACCAACTATTGACGATAAATTAGTTCAAGAGGTAGTTCGCATGTTGTTAGAAGCAATATACGAAGATAGTTTTGAAGAAATATCTCATGGTTTTAGACCTAACAGAAGTTGCCATACAGCTTTAAGACAAATACAAAACAGATTTGTAAGGTGTAAATGGTATGTAGAGGGAGATATTAAAGGCTTTTTTGATAATATAGACCACAACATTATGATAAATATTTTGCGTAAAAGAATTAAAGATGAAAGATTTATAAATCTTATACGTAAATTCTTAAATGCAGGATATATGGAACAGCAAGAACTACATCAAAGCTATAGTGGGACTCCACAAGGTGGAATAATTAGTCCAATATTAGCAAATATTTACTTAGACCAATTTGATAAATACATGGCAGAATACAAAAAAGAATTTGATTTAGGAAATAAAAGAGGTTACAACAATGAGTATAAAAAGCTAGCAGAAAGAAGACACAGTTTAGTAAAAAGTCTTAGCAGAAGCAAAAACAAAGAAAAAAGCGAAATGTTACTAAAACGAATTCAAGAATTAGATAAAATACACAAAACTATGCCATGTAGAGACCCAATGGATAGCAATTTTAAAAGATTACAATATGTTAGATATTGCGATGATTTTATCATTGGTATAATTGGTTCTAAAGAAGATGCAAGGAAAGTCAAAGAAGAAATAGGACAATTTATTCAAAACAGACTACACCTAGAATTATCAAACGAGAAAACACTTATAACTAAATCAACTAACAAGGCTAGATTTTTAGGATATGATATAAGAGTTACACCTAAAAGTAATCTTACAAAGAAAACAAAAAGAGGGATAAAAGCAAGAAATTACGGTGGACATGTAATGCTAGAAGTTCCAACAGAACTAATTCAAAAGAAACTAATCGAACTAAAATCAATGAAAATAGTAGTACAAAATAATACTGAAATATGGAAACCAATACATCGTGGAGATTTAACAGGAAGAAATGATTTGAGCATTTTAGACCAATACAATGGAGAAATAAGAGGATTTTGTAACTATTATTCAATAGCAAATAACCGTTCAAAGTTACACAAATTTAGGTGTATTATGGAATATAGTTTTTATAGAACCATGGCGTGTAAATATAGAACATCAGTTAGAAAAATAATAGCAAAGTTTAGAATAAATAAAGATATTGGAGTTAAATATCAAGATAGTAAAGGAAATGAAAGGGTACGAATATTATGGAAAGGAAGTTTAGCAAAAGACCCAAGACCACTTGGTGCTGAAGCTGATACAGTTCATAAACCTAAAGGTATTCTGAAAAGACCTAAACTGGCAGATAGATTAAATTCTAATACATGCGAATGGTGTGGTAAACATACCAGTGAACTAGAAGTACATCAAGTTAGAATATTAAAAGAATTAGACGAAAAAGAAGATTGGGCAAGATTTATGAAAAAGATTAATCGCAAAACATTAGTAGTATGTAAAGATTGCCATTCAAAAATTCATAAAAGTAAACTGCGTGAATAAATGGAGAGCCGTATACAGCGAGAGTTGTAAGTACGGTTCGGGGGCGAGTGCTGGAAAACCTAACTTAGTAATAAGTCAAGGCGTTTGGCACTTAGCCTACTAAATTCTGTTTCATTTAAAGATGGAAAAAAATATCATGACTGTCATGAAACTTATGCTTTAATGCGAGAAACATCAGATAGACTTTGCGAAGAATATAAGTTGAGTGTAATAGAAGAAAAAAAGTGTCCAAAAAGTAAAATAGATTACAGAAATTTTTATAAATCAGAAGTGAAAAAATCTAATCATCATACTATTGCAAAAGAAGATATTGACTATGCAATAGGACAAGCATATTCATACAAAGATTTTTTATCTATATTAAATAAAATGGATTATACAGTAGAAAATCGTTATGGAAAATTAAGTGTTAGAAAAGAGCCTTGCAAAAAGAATATAAGAATAGAAAGAGCCTTTGGAGATGACTACAAAATTGAAAATATTGAAAAAAGAATTTATGAAACACAAGCAATTAGAGAGCCATTTCCAGAAGCAAGAGCAAAACCTAAAAGATATAGAGTGGTAAAAAAGCAAAATCTAAAAAATAGAAAAAAGGCTAAAGGAATAAAAGCATTATATTTGCATTATTGCTTTTTATTAAAAGTGTATCCAAAAAATAAGAAGATGAAAAAACAATATTCAAAAGAACTGCGAGAAGAAATAAAAAAGATGGATAAAATTTCAAAAGAAGCAAGGCTTTTGTGCAGAAAAAACATTCAATCTGCCCAAGAGCTTTTAGCATATAAAAAATCACTTATATTAGATAGAAAAGAAAATAAGGCAAAAGTAGAGAGCTTATGGAAGAAAAATAGGAAAGTAGCTAATGAAAGTGATAAACAAAAAAATTATGAAGAAATAAAAGTGCTTCAAAATGAAATAAAAAAACTAAATGAAGAAATTGATTTAATAGAAGATATTGAAACAAGAACACCAAAGATAAAGGAAACTATTGATGAAGCAGAAAATAGAAATCAAGATAAAGAAAAGGAGAAAGAAAATAGTGAGTATATCAAGTGATTCAGCAGAACAAACCATTAGACTAACACTAGAAGGAATGGAAATAGTTGCAAAAATAAGTGGTGCAGCTGCGAAAAATATTGCTGTTGCATTATATACTATATCACAAGATAGAAAAAAAGTATCTAAAGGAAAGACTAGATTAACCAATATGCTAAAAAGTGATAATGAATTAAAGATATTTTCAGTTAAAAAAGAAGATTTAAAGACTTTCTGTCATGAAGCTAAAAGATATGGAATACAATTCTGTGTTTTAGCAGACAAATCCAATAAAGGAAAGAAAAAAAATCTAAAAAATGAAAAGAACAACATTGATGAGGTTAATAAAGATAATAAAGTTAATGAAAAAGAAACAGCAGAAAATGATGTAGTAGATATTATTGTTAGAGCAAAAGATGCACCACAAGTAAACAGAGTAATAGAAAGGTATAAGTTGTGTACTTTTGACAAAGCATCAATTCAAACAGAAATTGAAAAGGAAAAAGTTGCTAATAAAAATGAAAAAGATTTGTCAGATAATGCACCAGATGTAGGAGAGGAAAGAACACAAATAAATGAAGCTATGGTAGATGATATTTTTTCTAAACCAAAGGAAAATGAAAATCAAAACCCCGAAGTAGCAAAAACGGAAAAAAACCCTCCGTCAGAGCCTTCCTTGAAGAGCAAAAACAATTCCGAGGGGGTTACTAAACCTGCACAAAAAGAATCTGTTAAGAAGAAATTAAAAGAAGCAGAAGCAGAGTTAAAGGTTGAAACGGAATTGAAGAAAGCTCAAAAATCAAAAGAAAGTATTATGGTAGAAATGCCACAAGTACAAACACCAAAAATAGAAATAGGAAATAAGGAAAGAGGTAAATGAACATGGGAGAATTAGACCAAGTATTTGATAATTATAGCAAGAAAAATAGACAATATAATAAAGAAGAATGGATTGAATATAAAAAACAAGAAAAACAAGGAGTATATGCACTAATTGATACAACAGCAGAAAAGATCGTACAAGAAGGGCAAGAATTTAAGAAATATTTAGATACTCAAAGTAAGTTTGAGCAATATTCAGTAGGAAATAGTTTACTAATAACAGCACAAATGCCAGAAGCAACAGTTTTAAGAGATTATGATAGTTGGACAAATGTAGGTGGATTTCCAAAGAAAAATCGTAAAAATGATATAAAAATATTAGAGCCAGCAGATTCTTATATGAGAGAAGATGGCACAAAGGCAACAAATTATAATGTAAAATACTTAACTGATATATCACAAGTTAGTATAAGAAAGAAACCAAATCCTATAATGAGATATGATAATAAATTATTATTAAGAGTATTTTTAAATAGTAGCCAAGCAAAGGTAGAAGTAGTAAATGAAATACCAAATACAGATAGAAGTGCATTGTATGATTCAGAAAAAGATGTATTATATATTGCAAGAGGTGCAGAAGCACCACAAATTTTCCATGAAGTAACACAAGAACTTGCAAAACAAGAAATAGGAGAAAATACAGAATTAGATGCTTTCAAAGCTAATTGTGTATCTTATATGGTTTGCAAAAAATATGGCATAGATGTTTCAAATTATAATGTAACTGATATTCCTTATGAACTAAAGGAGTTATCAGCAAAGGAAATAAGAGAAGAATTAGAGCCAATTCATGATGCAATGGAAAATATAAGTGGAAGAACAAGTCATTGTATAGAACTACTTGCAAAACAAAGTAGAGAAAAAGAACAAGCAAGATAGGAGAAAGATGTATTGGAAGAACAAAGAGTAGTAATATTAAATAAGTACGAATATGGAATGATAATAAATTCCCTTAACGAACTTCGTACAAAGTTAATAAGAGAAAACAAATCAACAGAGTTTGTAAATGAATTATTATTAAGACTATTAAATATCCCCATCAGAAAAAGAACTATATTTCAAAGGGAAAGAGTAAGTAACGAGAGATAATGAAAAAACAAATGAGTTTTTGTATATATTAGGTATAATTCCAGTAGTATGGGTAGCTATTCTAATTGCACCATATATAAATAATGGAATAATAGGAATAATAAATAATTTTTCAAAAATAATGGAAAATCCATTTAATCTGATATGGTGTGAGAATAGCATAAAAACTATTCTTATTTTTATATGCTTTTATGTATTAGGAATAAGTATATATGAATCTACAAAAAAGAATTATAGAAGAAGAGAAGAACACGGCTCTGCCAAGTGGGGTATAGCAAGTGTACTTAATAAAAAATATAGGCAAAAGCCATTTAATGATAATAAAATATTAACGCAAAATGTAGCAATAGGTTTAAATGGAAAACAACATAGAAGAAATCTTAATGTTTTAATTTGTGGTCGGTAGTCGGTGCAGGTAAAACAAGATTCTATCGGTAAGCCAAATGTAATGCAATGTGGCTCAAGTTCGTATGTAATCCTAGATCCTAAACGGCGAAATTTTGCGAGATACGGGGAATTTATTAGAGAAAAAAGGGTATGAGGTAAGAGTGCTTGACTTAATCAATATGGAAAAAAGTCATTGCTATAACCCTTTTAAATATTTAAAGACAGATAATGATGTTCAAAGGTTGGTAACAAACCTTTTTAAAAGCACGACACCTAAACGGAAGTCAGAGCCAAGATCCGTTTTGGGACACGGCAGCTAGTATGTTATTGCTAGCACTTATATTTTATCTCAAATATGAAGCTCCAGAAGATGAACAAAACTTTCCAATGGTAATGGAAATGTTAAGAGCAGGAGATGTAAATGAAGAACAAGAAAATCCTATAAGTGCATTAGATATTCTATTTGATAAATTAGAATATAATAACCCAGAGCATATTGCTCTAAAGTATTATAGAAATTATAGGTCAGGCTCTGCAAAAACATTAAAATCAATTCAAATTACACTTGCTGCGAGATTAGAAAAATTTAATTTAGAGAGTCTTGCAAACATAGTAAAAATTGATGAATTAGATTTGCCTAGTTTAGGCGAAAAAAAAGTGGCATTGTTTGCCCTAATTCCAGACAATGACACGAGTTTTAATTTTCTAGTAAGTATATTATACACACAATTATTTCAACAATTATTCTATATTGCTGACCATAAGTATGGTGGAAGTTTGCCAACCCATGTCCATTTTGTAATGGATGAGTTCGCAAATGTAAGTCTGCCAGATGATTTTGACAAAATTTTAAGTGTCATGAGATCAAGGTCAGTATCAGTATCTATCATTCTCCAAAATTTAGCACAACTTAAAGCACTGTTTGAAAAGCAATGGGAATCTATCGTACGGAAATTGCGATACCTTTTTGTATTTAGGTGGAAACGAGCAAAGTACTCATAAATATGTTTCAGAACTCCTACGGAAAAGAAACAATAGATTTAGACACACATGGAAAAAGCTCTGGTAGAAGTGGCAATTATTCGACAAATTATCAACTTGCAGGAAGAGAACTTATGACTCCAGATGAAGTGCGTTTACTTGACAATAAGTATGCACTTCTTTTTATTCGTGGAGAAAGACCAGTTAAAGACCTAAAATATGATATATTAAAACACCCTAATGTAGCTTTGACTACTGATGGCAAAGGAGAGACTTATATTCATGGAAAAGTAGATAAAGCAACAGCTTCTATTATTGTGCTAGATGAAGATATTGAAGAAAATGAGATAGATACATTTGAAAAAGAACAATTACTAGAAAATTATGAACTCCTATCAGAAGAAGAATTAGAAGAATTTATTAGGGAGGTATCATAAATTGAAAAAGAAAAAAACTTTATTAAAAATATTAAAAAGATCTTGCATAATTATTTTGTATATTGTTGCATTATTTGTAGCACAAGCATCTCATGTATTTGCAGCAGATGAGCCATTAACAGTAATAAATAATTTGTCAGATTTTATTTTTGGACTTATAAGAGCAGTTGGAATGATTATTTTAGGATTCGGAGTAGTACAAGTTGGTATGTCATTAAAATCACACGATCCATCACAGCGAGCTAATGGTTTCATGACATTGGCACGGAGGAGTAGTTATTACTTTCGCAAAGGAAATCCTAAACATTATAACAGGTGGTTAAAAAATAAAAGGAGTAGGCTATTAAGAAAAAATAATCTACTCCTAAACAGCTTTAAGGAGGTAATTTTATAGAAGAAAATAAAAAATATAAAATCATTTATGCAGATCCACCATGGCAATATAAAGTATATTCAGATAAAGGCAAAGGTCGTTCAGCAGAAAATCATTATTCTACAATGAGTATAGAAGATATATGCAAACTACCAGTAGAAAAAATAGCAGATAAAGACTGTGTCCTTTTTATGTGGATGACTTTTCCAACATTAGTAGAAGGACTAAAAGTTTTGGAAAATTGGGGTTTTAAATATAAAACAGTTGCTTTCGTATGGATTAAGCAAAATAAGAAAACACCATCATTATTTTGGGGATTAGGTTTTTGGACTAGAGCTAATGCAGAGATATGTATATTAGCAACAAAAGGTAAACCTAAAAGAATATCAGCAAAAGTGCATCAAGTAATAGTATCTCCAGTTGAGGAACACAGTAAAAAGCCAGATGAAACAAGAAAGAGAATTGTAGAGTTGTTAGGAGATATACCAAGAGTAGAACTATTTGCAAGACAAAAAGTAAATGGTTGGGATTCATGGGGAAATGAAGTAAAATGCGATATTGATTTAATGGAATATGGAGATGATGAGAAATAGCAGAACTAAAAAAATTAGAAACAGTAGTAGAAGATGACTGTTACTTAATATTACAAGTAATAAGCAAATTATATCCTTATGAAGTAGGAAAACAGTTTGCAACAGTAATGTTTAATGCAAAAAACAAAGGAATAAGTTTTGAAAGCATTACAAGGTGTCGAAGAAAACTACAAGAGAAAAATCCAGAATTAAGAGATGAAGAAACAGCAAAAATGAGAAATAAAAAACAAAAGGAGTATATCAAGTATTCAAAACAAAGTTAGGAGGTGGTAGATATTGAATTGGGTAGTAGGAAACCTACAAAATGCAATAGAAACATGGAACTCAAAATTAAGTGAAATATGGACACTTGTATCACAATCGCCAGTTGATTTTAAAGGTGGAACTATCTGGAATGTAATAACAAATATACATGGAGCAGTACAAGCCATTGCATTAGCATTACTTGTATTGTTTTTTGTTGTAGGAGTAATGAAAACTTGTCGGAAGTTTTGCAGAAGTAAAAAAGCCAGAACATGCCCTCAAACTTTTTATACGATTTGCAGTTGCAAAAGTATTAGTAACTTATGGTTTGGAACTTATGATGGCAATTTTTAAGATTGTGCAAGGTTTAGCAAGTACAGTAATGAGTGCAGCTGGATTAGGTGGAGCAACAAACACAGTTCTGCCAAATGAAATTATATCAGCAGTAGAAGCCTGTAATTTCTTTGAAAGCATACCATTATGGGCAGTAACACTAATACGGAGGACTATTCATAACGGTATTGTCATTTGTAATGATTCTTACAGTTTATCGGAAGATTTTTCAAAATCTATTTATATACAGCAATATCTCCAATAGCATTTGCAAGTTTTGGTGGAGAGCCAACACAAAACATAGGCAAGAGCTTTATAAAAGGTTATAGTGCAGTATGCCTAGAGGGTGTAATTATAATGCTATCATGTATAATTTTTTCATTGTTTGCAGCAAGCCCACCAGTAGTAGATGCAAACGCAGCAGCAGTAACAATGGTATGGAAATATATACGGAGAATTGATATTTAATATGCTAGTATTGGTAGGTACAGTCAAAATATCAGATAGATTAGTAAGAGAAATGTTAGGATTATAAAAAATAGAGATAGGGAGAGATAAAATTGCAAGAACAAACAAAAATAGCAAAAGTATGGCATATTGAGAATAATGAATTGACTTGTAAAAATAAAAAAGTAGTATCAATCAATTTTAATGATATAGAAATCTCAATATTAAAAGAAGAAAAAGACTTTTATGCTCAAGATTTTCTGATTAAGGACAAGAACAATGAATATTGGAAATTAGGAATAGCACCTATTAAATTTCAGCTATTTGTAAACAATGAAGTTATAGAAAATGAAGAACAAACTAGAATTGAAGAATATAAAAAAGATATAACAAATGCTTATAAAAATATTGATTTAAAAGGATTCTGGCAAAAGAAAATAGAACAAAATAAATACTTTAATAAATGTGAATTAGAATATATCCATAGGCATTTTCCAGAGATTTATGAACAAGCAAAAGAAAGTAGAAGAACATTTGAAGAAAATAGAGATAGAGAACAAGAACAAGAAAGGCAAGAACAGGAACGAAAAGAACAAGAAAAGATAAAAGCTGTAAATGATAGATTCAAAAAAGCATTAAAAGAAATGAAATATAAAATCTTTATTGGAGAAATGGTTTCAGTTGAGGACTTTGAGTTTTATAAAGATGATAAATATAGTGGTAGAACGATACAAAATAATATTCTATATTTAGCAAAAATATATGGAATAAAAATCCCACTAGCAACACAAGGCTTTATAAACAACAGATTAAAAAGTTATAACTTCAAAACAAGGGATTGCTTTTATAAAATAATAGATGGAAATAAGAAATGCAGTACAAAAATGGGAATTTATTTAGAACAGATTTCACAAAAGGTACAAGAAGAATATAAAGAGAGTTTTAAAAGGAAAATGAAACTTGTGCCAGAAAAAAGCATGGAAAGGTAGGGAAATGAAATATTTAGTTACAAGTTACAAAGATAATGCAGAAAAGCAGAAAATAGAAAGCAAAGGCTTATATTGTTATGATTTAAGACATAGTGATGAGGGTGGAGAAATTGCAACTATTGAGAAAAGTGTTTTAGTAAATAGAATAGGCTCTATTATTACAGATAAGGAATTAAAATTTGGCAATAAATACTATAATAATTTTATAGATTTTGAGGAATTTTCAGCTAGAAATACAGAAGTATATACGATAGAGCAATTACAAGATAAACCAAAAGAAAAAGTAAATGAAAATAGCCATAAAGTAATAAATGGTTATTCAATTCATAAAGAGGGGACTTGGTGTGAAGTAACAAAAAAAGGACTTCATATTTTTGATGGAAATGTAGATATGAATATGACTCCAGAACAAATTTATCAAGAAGTAATGAAAGAAGTAGTTTTCTCCATAAATGGAAAAGAAATATTATCTTATGATTTTGTCAATGAATTTGCAGGAGAACGAGAAGCAACTATTAAGCAATTAGCAGAAGAAAACAAATGCAATGAAAAAGATATAAAAGTTATACCTTTTTTGTCAAGAATGCGACCTGCAGCAG
>CAOJZE010000046.1 GCA_948466095.1 uncultured Clostridium sp. | reverse complement strand
CAATAGGTTTATAGGTAAAACCTACATTAAAAACCTAAATACATTATACAAGGAGTAAAAATGAAAGATACAACCATAACAGACAATATATTATACATAGGTGCAGATGACAAAGATATTCGATTATTTGAATCACAATATGAGGTTCCTAATGGGATGGCATACAATTCTTATTTCATCAAAGATGAAAAAAATGTGGTATTAGATACAATTGACAGAAATGTTACAGATACTTGGTTAGAAAATTTAGAGAAAGCCTTAAAGGGAGAGAAAGTGGACTATTTAGTTATTTCCCATTTAGAACCAGACCATGCTTATAATATTGGTTTACTAGCGAAAAAATATCCAGACATGAAAATAATAGGAAATGCTATCACATTTAATATGTTACCAAATTTCTTTGACATTGATTTAACAGACAGAAAAGTAGTGGTGAAAGAAGGAGATACCATCAATATTGGAAAACATACACTACAATTCTTTATGGCACCAATGGTACATTGGCCAGAAGTCATGGTAACCTATGAACAAACAGAGAAAATTTTATTTTCAGCAGATGGATTTGGAAAATTTGGAACATTAGATACCAAAGAAGATTGGGATTGTGAAGCTCGTAGATATTATTTTGGAATTGTAGGAAAATATGGAGCACAAGTACAAGCCTTATTAAAAAAAGCTTCTACATTAGATATTAAAATGATTTGCCCTTTGCATGGTCCAATTTTAAAAGAAAATTTACAACATTATATTGAAAAATATGATATATGGAGTAGTTATCAACCAGAAGATGACGGTGTGTTCATTGCTTGTGCATCCATCTATGGAAATACTTTCAAAGCAGCTGAAAAATTAAAACAAATGCTAGAAGAAAAAGGTGCTAAAAAAGTAGTTTTAACGGATTTAGTTAGAGAGGATATGGCAGAAGCGGTTGAAGATGCTTTTCGTTATGATAAAATTATTTTAGCTGCTTCTAGTTACAATGCTGGCGTGTTTGTGCCAATGCAACAATTTTTGATGAAATTAAAGGAAAGAAATTATCAAAATAGAAAAATTGGTGTGATAGAGAATGGTTCTTGGGCTCCATCAGCAGCCAAAACAATGAAAAGCATTTTACAAGAAATGAAAGATATTACTATTATAGAACCATCTGTTACCATTCCATCCACTATGAAACAAGAAACAATCATACAGATGGAAAAATTAGCAGAGAGTATATTGGGAGGTGAATAGGATGAAATATAAATGTACAGTTTGTGGTTACGTTTACGATGAAGAGGCAGAGGGTGTAAAGTTTGAAGATTTACCAGACGATTGGACTTGCCCTTTGTGTGGTGTTAGTAAAGAGTTGTTTGAAAAAGTAGAAGAGTAATTTGAAAAATAATTATCATTTGGCGTTGTTGCATTTCATTTTCAATTTATTCAACGTACCATCGTACGCCTCATAAATTGAAAACTTGTGCGCTTAGCCAAATAACAATTCTTTTCCAAATTAATAAAAAAGGAAGAAAATTTAATTTTCTTCCTTTTTTTCGTCTTCTTTATTATCGTCTTCTTTTTTTGAAATTTTATCTGAAACTTTTGGAATTACAATACCAGTAGGTTTTTCTTTGGCAGATTTAGGTTTGCCAACATTTAGATGTTCATATACTGGTGAAATATTTAAGTCTGAACCATCTCCAGAAACTACTTCTAAATTCTTTTTTTCCTCCATAAAGGATACCTCCCTAATTTTATTAAAAGTATATTATCATATTCCCTTTAAAAGTGCAAGAAAATTTGGAATTTAAGTTTTAATGTTTTTCAATGATTTAATTATCTAAAATTAATCTGGCTTATCTGTAAGAATAGGTGTCCTACCAAACTGCGCATCATTTCATTTTACTAGATAGGAGAATTTTTAGATTAAAAATAAGAAAAATGCAAAACTTAAAAAATTCAAATTATTGACAAAATAGGCTATTCATGGCATAATGTAAAGGATAAAAAATAGAATATACTAAAATAATGTAATCAATATACAAACAAAAAAGAAAGAGGAAAAGATGGAAATTAATCAATTAAAATCCGCAATAGAGGCTATCTTGTTTGCAGCTGGAAGACCAGTTACGCAAAAAGAATTAATATTAAGTCTAGAAATATCGGAAGAAGACATAGAAAATATCATAGCTAGTATGCAAGAGGAATATAAGCAACAAGTTAGAGGAATTGAAATCATAAAAATTAATCAATCTTATCAATTATGTACCAAAAAAGAATTACAAGATGTTATCCTTCCAGTGGTGGATAAAAGAAATAAGCCCAATTTATCCAATGCAGCATTAGAGACATTAGCCATTATTGCCTATAATCCTAAAATAAGTAGAGCAGAAATAGAAGCCATCCGTGGCGTTTCAGCAGATGCTTGTGTTTATAAATTATTAGAATATGGATTAATTGAAGAAGCGGGAAAGATTGATTTACCCGGAAAACCAATGTCATATCGAACCACAGATGATTTTTTAAGAATGTTTGGTTATGCTTCTTTAGAGGAATTACCAGAGTTACCAAAATATAAAATGGATGAAAATCAACAAATTGTAATCGATGAATTAGTGGAACAAGAAAAAGACGAAGAAGAATCAACTGAAAATAAAGAAGGAAAACCAGAGGCTCCAATGCCGGAAAGGGAAGCAATAAAAGAAGAAAAATAAAAAGATGAAAGGAAAAGAGGGATTCACATGAAACTGTCACAAACAGGATTAGGAACGGTAAAATTAAATAATATTGATGAAATGTATCCAGGTCAAAGCATATTGTTACAAACGGGACAATTAGTGCAATATGGTGCAGGATTATTTGGCTATAATACAATACCATTATTAGTGAGGAGAAAGGTAGAAAAAATAATTGTAGAAACCTTAAATAAATATGGATGTACAGAGGTTTTACTTCCAACTTTGCAACCAGATACGATATGGAAAAATTCAGGAAGGTATGACCATTATGTGGAAGATGGAACTATGCTAATAACAGAATCGAATAAAGGAATATTTTGTTTAGCACCAACAGGAGAAGAAGCAATTGTAGAATTTGCCAGAGAAAAATTAAAATCTTACAAAAACTTACCAGTAACCTATTATCAAATTGGAGAGAAATATAGAAATGAAATTAGAACTAGAGGATATTTATTAAGAGGAAAATCTTTTCCTATGTTAGATGCTTATAGTTTTGATGCAGATGAAGAAGGAATGGCTAAATCTTATGAAAATGCTAGAAAAGCATTTCTAGAAATATTTGAAAAAATAGGAATGGACGTAATTCCTATCGTTGCAGATAATGGAGCAATGGGAGGGAAAAAATCAGAAGAATTTATGCTGATTTCCGAACAAGGGGAAGACAAAATACTTTATGATGAAGAAGCAAAAATAGGCTTAAATACAGAAATATTAGAAAAAGAAAATTATCAAGAGTATCTGAAAGAAGAATATGGAATAGAAGATATTTCAAGTTTTAAAGAAATAAGAACGATGGAATTAGGACATATTTTCCAATTAGGAACCAGATATTCTGAAATGATGAATGGAGAATTTACGAATCAAGATGGCAAACAATCTTTATATTATATGGGATGTTATGGAATAGGGGTAAGTAGAACAGTAGCAGCATTATATGAGCAAAGTTTAATAGATGACACCAAATGGGGACCTTGTGGTTTTTCTTTACCAGAAACCATAGCTCCTTATCGAATTCAAATCATTCCAAAAATGGATAATCCCGAAAAAGTGAAACAAGCAAATGAATTATATAGCACTTTACAAAAAGAAGGAATTACGGCTATTTTAGATGATAGAGAAAATCTAAGCATAGGCAGTAAAATGAAAGATTGTAAAGTCTTAGGAACTCCTTATATGATTGTTTTAGGAGATAAAACAGAAGGAGACAAAATGGAGGTTGAAAATATAAAAACAGGAGAAAAACTAATTTATACACAAGAAGAATTGATAGCAAGATTTAAATGAGACAAATGAGGTCTGTCCCTCTTGTCTCATTTTTTTATGGTTTTTCACAAAAAAGACACAAAGAAAATATCAATTGATAACAATAAAACGGTAATATCAAGCATATACTAAATATAAAGAGAGGTGTATAGGCTTAAATGAAACACAAAAAGAAACAAGCAGACAGTTTAATAAAAATAGAAAACTTTATGGATTATAACAAGACATTACAAGTAGAAGACAAAACTTTTGAAAAGTTAATGTTTATATATTCTATAGCGATTCGAGAATTAGAAACCAAAATAGAAATTTTAAAAGATGAATTTAAAGTATTTTATCAGTATGACTTAATAGACCATATTCATACAAGAATTAAAAAACCGGAAAGTATTGTACATAAGATGAAAAAAAGAAATATAAAACCTACGTATAAAAATATGATTGAAAATATAAATGATATTGCTGGCATTCGAATTGTATGTCCTTTGAAAAAAGATGTTTTTTCTATCAAAGATTGTATACAAAAAATTCCTGGTATTCATGTTTTGAAAGAGAAGGATTACATTACTTATCCTAAAAAAAGCGGTTATGCTAGCTATCATTTAATTGTAGAAATACCAGTTATGATAACCCAAAAAAATATCTATGTTAAAGTAGAAATTCAAATTCGAACCATAGCGATGGATTTTTGGTCTAATTTAGAGCATAAAATGAAATATAAGGCAGAGAATGAAATTAGCAAAAAAGAGTCAAAAGAATGGGTTAATTATGCCAAAATAATTCATAAATTAGATAATAAAATGACGCTATTGAGTAAAGTAGAAAATTGTCAAAAGAGATAAATCTTTTGGCAATTTTTTTAAAAATCAAGAAGGATTTACGTAAAATCCGTCGAATAATATAACTATGTAGATTTATTGGGGATATTATAGAAAATTTAGTTCTAAGTCAAGTGCCATATGGTTTTCCAGAACTAAGATAAAAGAAAGTGAGGAAAAAATGCAACGTTATAGTGATGAAATGATAGACGAAATAAGGCAAACGAATGATATTGTAGATATCATATCACAATATGTGCATTTAAAAAGAAGCGGAAGAAATTTTTTTGGGCTATGTCCCTTTCATAATGAAAAATCACCCTCTTTTTCCGTATCGCCAGATAAGCAAATATTTCATTGTTTTGGCTGTGGAGTAGGAGGAAATGTATTTACTTTTTTAACTAAAATAGAAGGCATTAATTTTGTGGAAGCAGTTCAAACTTTAGCAGAAAGAGCGAATATACAATTACCAACCTTAGAAAGTGGTGGAGATGCAGCCAAAGAAATGTTAAAAGCTAAAGTATACAAAGTAAATGAATGGGCTGCCAATTATTATCACCAAAATCTTTATCAACCAGAGTCAAAAATAGCACAAGATTACATCAAAAAAAGAAAATTGACCAATGAAACTTTAACATCTTTCCAAATTGGTTTTTCAGGGAAATTTGATGAACTATATCAGGGATTAAAAAAACAAGGATTTGAAGAAACCGAAATTTTAGAATCAGGATTAGTCAATCGAAATGACAAAGGACAATATATAGATAGATATAGAAACAGACTTATGTTTCCTATTTGTGATGTAAGAGGGAGAGTAATCGCTTTTGGAGGAAGAGTATTAGATGATTCTAAGCCAAAGTATATCAATTCACCTGAAAATGTTGTGTATAGTAAAGGAAGAAATCTATTTGGATTAAATGTTGCCAAAAAAGGGAATATCAAGCAAATCTTAATTGTAGAAGGCTATATGGATGTTATCTCACTTCATCAAAGAGGGATTACCAATGTAGTGGCACCATTAGGAACAGCATTAACACAGCAACAAGGTTGGTTACTCAGAAAAAACTCAGAAAAAATCATACTAAGTTTTGATTCCGATGAAGCAGGTCTTACTGCTAAGATAAGAGCATTGGATATTTTACAAGATATGGGATGTGACATTAGAATCTTGCAAATGGAGGGAGCAAAAGACCCAGATGAATACATTATTAAATATGGAAATAGCAGGTTTAACAATTTAGTGGAAAAGGCACTTTCTGTGATTGAATTTAAAGTAAAAGTATTAAAACAAAATTTAAACTTAGAGAGTGTAAATGATAAAATTAAATTTTTAAATGAAATTGCAAAACTAATTGCTAGAGTAGACAATACCATAGAAAGAGAAATCTATATAGAGAAAATTGCCAAAGAGTATGATATATCCAAAGAGGCTATTTATGCAGAAGTTAATAAACGAATGTATAGTAGTAAAAGTGAAAAGACTTTAGAGAAACCAAAACTTGAAATAAATGAGCAAAAAATAGAAGAAAATCCTATTTCAGAAAAGGTAAGAAAAAGAGAAAATACAGCAATATCTATCTTATTAACAGGAGATATTAATGTTTTTCAAATCATCCAACAAAATATTAAAGTAGAAGACTTTAAAGATACGATTAATCAAGAAATTGCCAAAAAGCTGTATGAAGAATTTGAAAAAGGAAATAGTAATATAAATAGCATTATAGATATGCTAGGAGAAAGAGAGCAAAATCATATTACAGAAATTATGGCAGATGATTATGAGATTCAAGATATGGAAAAAGCGATTGATGATGTTATGCAAGGCTATGAGAGAGACAAGCTAAGTAATCGTAAATTTGAAATACTAGCATTGTTAGGACAAAATTTAGAAAGTAATCAAGAAGAACAATTGGAGAAGGAATTAAGAGATATTGGCATTCGATTAAATAAAATTAGTAAGGGAAATTTATAAAATTCTTTTCCGGACAGATGGAAACAATTTAGAAAGGAAGGATTTAAGGATGGCAAAGAAAAAAGAAGAGATGAAAGAAGAAGAAAACAAAGAGACAAAAGGAAATAAAAAAGCAGTGAATAAAAAGGAAAAAAACACTACCCATACAAAAACAGTCAAAAGTAAAAAAGAAAAAACAGAGAAAATAGAAGAAGCAAGGGAAAAAGCTAAAAAGACAGCAGAAGATAAAAAAGTAATCAAGAAAGAAAAAATAGAAGAACCAACAGAAAAAGAGGAAAAAGCAGAAAATAAAATAGATAGTAAATTAAAAGAAGAAAAAGTAAATAGTATATTAAAAAAAGCAAAGGAAAAGGGTCAAATAACTTATGGAGATTTGGCAACAGAATTAGATGATGTCAATCCGGAACAAATTGACCAAGTTTTTGATGCTTTTGAGGAATTAGGAGTCGATTTATTATCAGATGAGCTAGAAGAAGAACCAGATATTGAAGATTTAAAAGAGGTAGAAGATTTAAAACTAGATGAAATAACAGATACTAATTATGAAAGTATTAATGTAGATGACCCTGTTAGAATGTATTTAAGAGAAATTGGAAGAATATCACTTTTGACTTTTGAACAAGAATTAGATTTGGCAAAAAGAATTCTAGATGGTGATGAAGAAGCAAAACAACAATTAGCAGAGTCTAATTTAAGATTAGTAGTAAGTATTGCTAAAAAATATGTGGGTAGAGGAATGCTATTTTTAGATTTAATTCAAGAAGGAAATATGGGATTGATTAAAGCAGTTGAAAAATTTGATTATACCAAAGGCTTTAAATTTAGTACGTATGCTACTTGGTGGATTAGACAAGCTATTACAAGAGCAATTGCTGACCAAGCAAGAACCATAAGAATTCCTGTACACATGGTGGAAACGATTAATAAATTGATAAGAACATCAAGACATTTATTGCAACAAATGGGAAGAGAACCAACCCCAGAAGAAATTGCAGAAGAGATGGAAATACCAGTAGAAAAGGTTATGGAAATCCAGAAAATAGCACAAGACCCAGTGTCTTTGGAAACACCAATTGGGGAAGAAGAAGACAGCCATTTGGGAGATTTTATACAAGATGATGACAGTCCAGCTCCTCATGATTCTGCAGCATATACTTTATTAAAAGAACAATTAGAAGATGTTATGGATACATTAACGCCAAGAGAGGCAAAGGTTTTAAAACTAAGATTTGGATTAGAGGATGGAAAGGCTAGAACATTGGAAGAAGTAGGCCGTGAATTCGAAGTAACTCGTGAGAGAATTAGACAAATAGAGGCAAAGGCTTTGAGAAAGTTGAGACATCCTAGTAGGAGTAAGAAGTTGCGTGACTACATGGGCTAAAATTGAAAGATTATGGAGAATAAAAATGGAGCAAATTACGAATTTGATAGAAAATATTGCTACTGTACAAGTTATTGATATATTAATAGCACTTGGAATGATTCTATTTTTTAGAATTTTTAGTAGTAGTTTTTCATATATCATTATTAGGATGTTTAAGATAAGAGAGAAAAAAGCAAAAAATATTAGGGAGAGTGCCTTCTACCATCCATTGAAGATATTTTTTGTGATATTAGGATTTTATTTAGCAATTGTATTTTTGAAAGAGCCATTCAAGCTAACAGATGATGTTATGTTTGTTGCTTATAAAGCATTTATTATCATTAGCACGATTTCGTTTGCAAGAGGACTAGCTGCAAGCTTTACACCAAAGTCTTCTTTTTATCAAAAGATAAAAGAGAAAACAAGCAAAGATGTAGAAGATTCTATGTTCGATTTTGCTTTGAAAATTGTGAGGGCTATTATTTATATCATAGCTGGATTTATTATCATTACTGTTTTGGGTGTTAATCTAAATGGATTAGTTGCTGGATTAGGTATTGGAGGCGTTATTTTAACCCTTGCAGCCCAAGATACAGCTAAAAATGTATTTGCAGGATTGGTTGTTTTTTTGGATAAACCTTTTATCGTAGGTGATTGGATTCAAGTGGATACTTTTGAAGGTACAGTAGAGGATATAACTTTTAGAAGTACTAGACTAAGAACTTTTGAGAACTCTTTGGTTAATATACCGAATTCGATGATTGCAAATGCTTCTATTGTTAATTGGAGTAAAATGGAAAAGAGAAGATACCGTACGAATTTATGTATTGAATTAAATACACCATTGGATAAATTGGATAAATTTAAAAAGAGAGTAGAGGATATGTTGCAAGCAAGAGAGGCTATCTATGATGATTCTATTGTTGTTAAGTTTGATAATATTACAGATAATGGATTGAATGTTTTGATTTGTAGTTTTACTAATTCAGTGGATTATCCTAGTTATGTGGCAGAAAGGGAAGATATTAATTATAAAATAATGAAAATTTTACAAGAGGAAAACGTAGAGTTGGCATATGATACAAAAACAATTTATATGAAAAAATAAAAAGGGGACTATCGTGTGCGAACACAAGATAGTCCTTTTTTGGATTAAAGCAATAAGGATATTCCCCATGGGAAAACCTTATTTAATCCAGTTGCTGCCCAGCATATGCAAAGCAAAAACCAGTCGGCAGATGCCAAAACCAAAAAGAATTTAAAACAATTATAGACTAAATTAAATAGTCTACATTCCATAATTCTTTTTTTGCAGAACAAAATGCCAAATAGAATTGATAATGGAAAACATATGGCAAGGCATAAGAGTAAAAAAGTCATTTTTTACTCCTTTCTCTATAAAAACGACGAGTTACTAATATAGTATAACATAAAATAGTTAAAAACAAAAGCATTTTCACAAGATAGACACAATTTTTTTTTATAATATCATGAGAGAAAGGAAGGATTTAAAATGTCCAATCATTGTATTTTAATTGTTGATGATGAACAAAGAATGAGAAAATTAATTAAGGATTTTTTAGTAGCAAAAGGATATAGTATTTTAGAGGCAGAAGATGGAGAAAAAGCCCTAGAAATATTCGAAGAAAATAAAAATAAAATCACACTAATTTTGTTGGATGTTATGATGCCCAAATTGGATGGATGGTCTGTGCTTCGACAAATTAGGCAGGAATCCAAAATACCTATCATCATGCTAACCGCTAGAGGAGAAGAACAAGATGAATTATTTGGATTTGAATTGGGAGTAGATGAATATATCTCCAAACCATTTAGTCCTAAAATATTGGTAGCAAGGGTAGAAGCCATTTTAAAAAGAACCAACAAAAATACCACAGAAATAAAAGATTATGCAGGTATTGAGATTGATAAAGAAGGTAGAACTGTAAAAGTAGATGGTAAACCAATTGAACTAAGTTTAAGAGAGTACGAACTATTAATTTATCTAATCGAAAATGAAAATATAGCTTTATCAAGAGATAAAATTTTAAATAATGTATGGAATTATGATTATTATGGAGATTCTAGAACAATTGATAGTCATATTAAAAAGATTAGACATAAATTAGGGAAAAGAGGTAAATATATTAAGACCATGAGAGGAATTGGATATAAGTTTGAAAGAAAAGCGTAAAAACAGAAAGGAACGGAAATGAATCAATTTAAGAATGCACTAAAATCAGTAAGAGTAAGACTTTTTATGACATTATCATTTGTTATTTTACTAATCATTCTATTTCTTATATTAGTAAATAACTTTGTATTTGGACAATTCTATTTATATAGTAAGACAAAAGCATTAAAATCAGTCTATGATGTAGTAAACCATTATTATAATGGTTCTCAAATTATGGATTTAGAAACTCAATTAGAAAAAATGGCGATTAATAATAATTTTGATATTTTAATTAAAAATGACCAAAATGTTAATGTATTTACATCGAATAAAGACTTTTTTTCTACACTAGGGCAAATGAATGAAATGACAAATAGATTTTACAGTGCTTCAGAAGAAATTATAGAAAGTGATAAAAAATTTAATATCAAAAAAATAATGGATAATAAAAATGGTATTACCTATGTTTTGTTATCTGCTATTTTAGATAATGGTTATTTATTATATATTAGAATACCAATTACCTCTATTCAAGAGAGTGTAAAAATTTCGAATAACTTTTTATATTTAATGGCAGGATTTGCAATTTTAATTGCTGCTGTCATTGTATCTTATGTATCAAGAAAATTTGGTGACCCAATAGCAGAATTAAATGACATCGCTAAAAAAATGGCGAATTTAGATTTCAGTCATAAATATAAAATTACTAATGCAGATGATGAAATTAATCATCTAGGAAAAAGTATTAATGCGATGTCTGATAAATTAGAGAGGACAATTAAGCAATTAAGAAATACCAATATAGAATTAGAAAAAGATATTGAAGAAAAATCTCAAATAGATGAAATGAGAAAAAGTTTTATATCAGATGTGTCACATGAATTAAAAACACCAATTGCCTTAATTCAAGGATATAGCGAGGGATTATTGGAAAATGTTAATTCAGATGAAGAAAATAGGAGATTTTATGCCGAAGTTATTTTAGATGAAACCAATAAAATGGACCGATTAGTAAAACAATTACTAGAATTGATGAAATTAGAATATGGCAAGAGGGAATTTCAAGATAAAGAATTTAATATTGTCGAACTAGAAAAAGAGATAATACGAAAATCACAAGTAATGCTAGAAGAAAAAAAGATTGAAATTAAGTTTCAAACAATGGACGAAATTACTGTTTTTGCAGATGATTTTTACATAGAACAAGTGATTAGTATTTATTTAACCAATGCGATTAAGCATATCAAGGAATTGAATGACGAAAAATATATCCAAATTGATAATGAGGTAGATATAGAAAAAAATAAAGTTAGAGTGAAAGTGTTTAATACAGGAGATACAATTAAAGAAGAAAATATTGCTAGAATCTGGAATCGATTTTATAAAATTGATACATCTAGAAATAGAGAAGATGGGGGAACAGGTATCGGTTTGTCCTTTGTTAAGGCTATTATGAGTAATTATGGTAATGAATATGGCGTTGTTAATAGAGAGAATGGTGTGGAGTTTTATTTAGAATTAAATATGAAAATGGAATGAACTTTTTAATAAGTGATAACAAAATAAAGTAACTCTTGGCTGCGGACCAACTGTAACTAAAGTAACAGTTGGTAACCTTGTTGCTCCCCACGATTTGTTACTTAAAAAAACAAATTTAAGAATTGCTAAGCGATGATAATCGCAAAGCAATTCTAGAAATTTCCATATTTATACAGTAAGAAGCTTTCCTCCCACAAGGAGAAAATTTCTACTGTATAAAAAATATAATAAATTTTGTATATAAAATTAATAACAATAAATTGTAACAAATAGGTAAAAATGTCGAATTTTGCGATGAAAAGTGCTTTACAAAAAGGAAAAAATGTATTATTATAATAACAAGAAGTTAACTTTTAATTCAAAGAATTATTTCACAGAATTTTTTCGAAAAAATTATTTCTTAATTTTTCAAAAGAAGTAGTAATTATTAAATTATAAAGGAGTGTGGTAAAATAGGTACTTTTCAATATAGTACATGGTATATTAATATAGTAAGCATAATTATTTCTGGTATTCTATTTTTTATTCTAAATATATTTAGTTCTCATTTTGATTTTCAATCTCAAAATGCTGTTTTCAAAGCAGGATTTAAAGTAAATCCAAGTAGTCAAAATAAAATAGATGATATTGATTCAAATTTACAAATTCATACCAAAGAAGAGAAAAAGGATTGGTATCTTGAAATACCGAGTATTCAGCTAAAGGCTAGTATTGCAGAAGGAACAACCAAAGAGGTGCTAGACAAATTTATTGGACATTTCGAGGAAAGTAAGCAATGGATGGGAAATGTTTGTCTAGCAGCTCATAATAGAGGATATGAAAACAATTATTTTGCAGAAGTAAAAAGGCTAAAAGAAGGTGATAAAGTTGTTTACTATTATAATGGTTCTAGTAGAGAATATTTCGTAAAAAAGAACTATATTATACAAGATACAGATTTATCATGTCTAGAAGATACAGAAGATAATATGATTACATTAATTACTTGTGTAGAAAATGAAGAAAATTACAGAAGATGTATTAAAGCAATT
>CAOJZE010000045.1 GCA_948466095.1 uncultured Clostridium sp. | reverse complement strand
TAAAAACCACAACAGAAGGAACCTATTACCTTCATATACTAACAGTAGATAAAGTAGGACTTAAGAAAGAAACCATATCAGAAGCTATAACAGTAGAAAAACAAACAGAAGGAAGTTATTGGACAGACGAAGTAAACAGCCCTAATTTGATGGAAAATATGACAGCGGTATATTGGGATTCTTCTAACACAGAAAGAACTTTAACAGATGAAAGTACAAAAGAAGAATGGGATAATTGGTACCAATATATAGCAGGAAACAATCAAACTGACACAAAAACAAGTAAATGGGCTAATGCGAAAACAAGTGATGGAAGCTACTGGGTATGGATACCAAGATATGAATACAAAATAGTAAGTGGAGAAGGAACCAGTACAGCAGGAAAAATCGAGGTAAAATTCATACCAACCAGCCAAACAACAGCAGATGAAGGATACAAAATTCACCCAGCCTTCCAAGATGGAACCAGTAATAATTTTAAGCGTGGAGAATGGGATAAAGAATTAGCAGGAATCTGGGTAGGAAAATATGAAAGTAGCAATAGTAATGGTACTGTAAAAGTAGTGTCAGGAGTGTCAAGTTGGAGAGATATAAAAATTGGAAATTGTTATACAACAGCCTACAACTATGATAGAAGCAAAGAAAGTCACATGATGAAAAATAGTGAATGGGGAGCAGTAGCTTACTTAACCCATAGTCAATACGGAAGAAATGGAAAAGAAATAGCTATAAATAGTAGTAGTTCATATATAACAGGAACAGGAGGAACAAATGCAAGTACAACAGGAAATATTTATGGAATCTATGATTTAAGTGGAGGAGCATGGGAATATGTGGTTGCTTATATCACAAATGGAAATTCAAATTTAAGTAATGGTTCATCATTTGCCTATACAACAAAATACCTAGAGGGATACAAAACCAAAAGTACAAAATATGCAACTGTTTATCCATATAATTCTGCAAGTGAATCATATAGTAATAATTATACAGCTTATAAAAATGCAGGATATGGATACGGAGATGCTGTACTAGAGACATCTTCTGTCGGTGGTGGCGCTACAAGTTGGTTCAGAAACTACTCTTACTTTCCGCACAAGACTAACCCGTTCTTCTTACGTGGGGGCAATTACTCTAATGATTCTGACGCAGGTGCCTTCTCTTTCAACGTCGACAGCGGCAATGCGCGCAGTGACTATTCGTTCCGTGTGGTCTTGGCTCGGTGTCTAGCACTTTGAATATAGTGTAAACATTTAACAGTAAACATATTAAAAATAAAATTATAGATTAATTACAAAATAGAGATACGAATATTGAAAATATAAGAAAAAGTTGTTATAATATAATCAGTTTTGCTGAAACTATCAAAATATAGCAAAAAGGAACTATTGTAAAAGCGAGGAATAAAGCATGAGTATAGGAAGAAAAATTATAGCATGGATAGCAATATTAGTAGGAATGTTTGTATTTTCAGATTTTTTAATATATGTAGGATTAAATTCCACTTATAAAGAGATAGAAAGGCAAGACGAAAGTTCACAAATTGCCGTTTATCAAGCAGATGCCACCTATGTAAATGGAAGAATTAGAGGAGTCATAAAAGATATTGGAGAGGTACAAGGCAAATATTTAAAAATTGAATTATATACGAAAAGACATGTTTTGGTTGGAAAAAGTTATGTAGAAATAAAAGACATAGAAAATTCTGAAACACAACCTTTTGAGGTGCTTTTCAAAGCCAATGATGTAGCCTATTATAAAATAGATACCGTTAAGGAAAAAGAATCAGGTACTGAATTGGAGATTTTACCAAAAGAATTGACAAGGGGAGAGGTTCTGTTAGCAACAGCATTGACATTTTTAATTTTATGGTAGAAAAATATCTCCACTGGTTTTGAGATTAAGTGGAGATATGAAACAAAGGCGACAGGTCTTATTTATTTCATATTGTGAATAAAATCCAGTATTTGACATAGAATAAAATATGTGCTAATATATAGTTAGCAATTGCAAAAGTAAGTTTTTCATGAAGTAAAAAAGACTAGGAGTCATCTAAATCTTTCCTAGTCTTTTTCCTTTTGCTACTCACTCAAATGTTTTACGATTAAGTAAATCAAATAAAGCTTTAGTAGCTTTTGTAAGTTTTTCATAAAAAACCTCCTTTCTACCTTTGCAGAAAGGCAAGTGTAATATACAATATTTTACTTTTTTTGTCAATGAAGTTAAAATTAATTAAATAAGAATAAAAGGAGAAATAAACGAAGCCATGAACATAAAAATTGATAATTACAAAGTGTTATTTAGTTTAAGAATACTGAAAAGTATCCTAACAAGTTTTGTTGATAGTTTTTTAGTATTATATTTTTTAGATGTCTCAGACCATAATATTTTACCATTAGGAATTTACAAATTAGTTGCTGTAATTACTATTTATGCAGTAATATTTGCTACTAGAAATCTAGCCAAATCAACCCATAGAGTTAATCTGATGAGGATAGGAATCCTATTAGATTTTGTATATTTTCTAACGATTATCTTATTAAAAGATAAAGTAATTGATTTTATCTATTTAGTGGGATTATTATATGGATTAGAAGAAGGTTTTTATTACTCTGTCTATAATATGCTTCAATCAGATGGCGTTAAAAATGAAGAAAGAGCAAAATTTATCGGTACTTGTACAGCAACACAATCCATTTTATCGATTATATTTCCCTTATTATTTGGAAGCTTAATTTATGCTACTGGATTTTTAAAAAGTTTAATGGTTGTTTTAATCATAGTGCTATTAAGAATTATATTATCTTTTATGTTTCAAGATAAAAACATTCCAGAAGGTAATAAAGTTAATTTCAAAGAATTTTTTAAACTGATAAAAAATGATGAAAGATTTAAGCGATTAGGAATGGTCGAAATTTTTAATGGCATAACTTACTCAGATGGTGCTTTTTCCTATATTGTTACGATTTATATCATAAAAGTATTTTCCAATAGTTTTAGCTTAGGAGTGTTTACATCGATATTCAGCATGATGACTTGTATCATTGGCATTTTATTTGCTAAATTTATCAAAAAAGAGCATTATATGCCAGCTATTAAGATTTCTACGACACTAACTGTAATATTTTTATGCCTTATGATTTTTAAATGTAATACCATAACCATTATTTTATTCAATTTATTTCAGACTATATCAAAGACAACAGTAGCATTAGTAAACGAACGTAATCAAACGAATTTGTGTAATGTGGAGAAAATTAGAAAAGAATATAAAGTGGAATATTGGTTGACATTTGAAACTTATCTTGTTGTTGGTAGAATAATAGGTCAAAGTATATTTATTTTAATGGCTTATGAGACAAAGGGGACAGGTTTAAACTGTCTCATATTTTTTGTCGTTTTTTAGTTGATTTATTTTTTTGCATTTTTCGACTTGATTTATGAGACAAATGAGACCTGTCCCTCGTGTCTCATTTTTTGGGATTCACATATAAAGTTTTATGGTTAGTATAAATTACCATACCAGGTTTAGCACCATTTGGCTTTTTCACATATTTGACCTCGCAGATATCGACTGGTACATTGGAAGAATTTCTAGCTTTGCTATGATAGGCAACAATTTCTGCACATTGGATAAGAATGGAATCATCTGGTAACTGGTTTGGATTGAGTTGTAATATGGCATGGCTACCATGAATATCTTTGGTATGAAACCACAAGTCTGTTTTTTTCGCATATTTTAGGGTTAAGTAGTCATTTTCTTTGTTATTTCTTCCGACTAAGAGGGTATAGCCAGCAATCGTATATTTGAAAGGATTAAAAGAAACCTTTTTATTTTTGGTGAGAGAAGATTTTTTTACTTTTGTTTTTTTCTTATTTTTCAAATGTTCGGTTTTTTCTTTAAAAATTACATTTTCAGAGATTTCTTCAAAGATTTCAGAGATTTCTTCTAGGGTAGAAGAATTTTCTAACTCATACACAATACTTTCTATATAAGTCAATTCTTTCATCGTATCTTCTTTTTGAGATGTTACAATTTCTAAAGCATTTTTTAATTTATGGTATTTTTTAAAGAAACGTTTCGCGTTAACAGAAGGGGAATATCTATCATCTAAAGGAATGGTGATTTTTTGGTTATCATAATAATTGTCAAGTGTGATTTCTTTTACATTTTGATTTGGAATTTGATATAAATTTGCGGTTATAAGTTCACCATATATTTGGTATTTTTTCATGTCTTTACAAGCGTTTAATTTCTCATCAATATTCAAAAGTCGCTTTTTATATTTCTTCAAAAGGTCTAAAATCATTTTTAAAATACTATCACGATAGGTTTTGAATTCTTCGGAAGTTTCCTTTTCGTTGTAAAAATCATCGATAAAAAAGTTTAAATGAAAAGGAGAAGATTCGGTTTCGGATTCTATCAGAAAATAATCTCGTTTTTTAGCAGTTATCATGGCAAAGTCTAATAAATTACTATCTGTTTCATGGACAATTCCTTGTAAATAGTGATATAGTTTTTCTAAACTGTTTTGATGAAAGGTTTCTATTCCAAGACGAGACATAGAAGTCTCTACAAAAGATTTACTGATACCATTAAACACATCATAAATCGCATCTTTTGATGAGGATGAAATTTTTTCATAAAAATCTTGAAAATGAAGACAATCTAAAAAGTTGTATTTGTTTGTTGAGGGATACACATATTTGACATGAGGGACGATTGCTCTTGTACTGTCCTCATTGTGAATGTGCCTTAAACTATCAATAATCATATTTTGTTCATCTAATAAAATGATATTGCAGTGTTTTCCCATTAACTCAACAATTAACCTTTTGGAAATGATATCATCCACCTCGTCAAATCCTTCGAAATCAATGATTACTAACCTTTCTAGGTTGTTTGTAGTGATACTTTTGATATGTAATCCTAATAGCTGTTTGCGAAGTACCATACAAAAGTTAGGGGCTACTTTGGGATTGCTTTTAGGATGGGTTGTTAGATGAATACGATAGTTTTGGGCGTCTGTGCATATATTTAATAAATAATTTGAACCATCTAAATAAAAACCTAATAAAATGGTGTTTTTGTTAGGTTGAAAAATTTTATCTATCCTTGCTCCTGCTAGTTCTTGTAATTCAGAAGCAATTGCTTTGGTTACGATTCCATCAAATGCCATGATTTTCCTCCTTTTATCGGTATGATAAAGATTATAGCATATTTTTCTGAAAAAATCTATTGCCTAAAAAAAGGGAAAAGTATATAATGTAAAGGAAAACAAAAAAGGAGAGAAAAAAGTGAAGAAAGTGAAAAAAACTATAACTTATTTTGTAATAGGAATAGTTAGTATTTTACTAGCCACTCAACCAGTACAAGCTTCATCGAGTGACTTGTATTTGAACCAACTAGACTTTGAAGCACGAGTAAATCAAAATGGGAGTATGGACGTTACAGAAAAGTGGAATATTAAAATAAAGGACACAAACACTTTATATAAAACATTCAAAAGAGACAAAACGAAATATTCGAATATAACCAATGTAAAAGTAACAGACACAACCAAAGGAAATCGCAACTTATTAACACAGCAAAATCAATGGAGTTATCATTTACCAAAAGGGAATTATTTTGGTGGATTAAATAAAGACGATGAATTTGAGATTGCATGGGGTGTAGAGTTAGAAGATAGTTCAGAAACAAGAACATATGAAATTTCTTATCAAGTAGAAGATGCCATAGCAAAATACAAGGATTATGCAGAATTATATTGGCAATTCGTAGGAAAAGAGTTTGAAATAAATGCGAAAAAAATAACAGGAACTATTTTGCTACCAACACATGCCAATGATGAAGAAAATATCAAGGTTTGGGGGCATACCGAAGACTTAAATGGCGAAATCTACGCAACCGATACCAATAAAATTGAATTTACCATAAACCAATTTCGCTCTGGACGATATGTAGAAATAAGAACTTTATTTCCAACCGAAATGATAATCGATTCGGGAAGAGGAGAAAATACAGAAAGATGGGAGCAAGTTGTTCAAGAAGAAACCAAATCGTCGAAACAAGCGAATGAAACAAGAAAAAGAAAAGAGAATAGAAAACTAATAGCTACCATAGCAATTAATGTAGTGGCCGTTATCTTAACGATTTTTGGTATCAAATCGATTATTAAAAATGTAAAAAAAATAAAAACAAGGAAAAAACTAGTACCAACGCAAGAAATAGAATATTTTAGAGAAATGCCAAGACAAAACACTACACCAGCAGAAGCATTAGCCATTTTTACGAAACAAATAGGAAGTTTTAATAGTAGTACTCGGAATAGGAAGGATATTTTCTGCTACTTTGTTAGATTTAAGTTTAAAGAAAATCCTAGATTTTCAAGTAAATGACAAACTTATTACCATCAAGTTATTAGAAAATAGTCCAAAAGTATTAGAAACAGCACAAGATGAAAAGGTGATTTTTGAATTTTTGAAAAAAGCATGTAAACACAATGGTAACCCTAGCGAAATTACGACCAAAGAACTGGAAAAATATATTAAGAAATCAGGAACTAAAGTAATAACATTAAAAGACGAAATCGATAAAAACACAGAAGACGCATTATATCAAAAAGAATTAGCCGATAAAAAAGGAAAACAGGAAAAGACTAATATAACAGCATTTTCCATATTATCTCTGATGTTTCTCATTTTTTCAATTATTCTTTTTGGGATTCTAACAGCAACAAAGGATGTGAATCCAATTGGAATGATACCATTTATACTAACCATAGGAATCCAATTTATAGTTTTTATCAGGTTAGCAACAAAAACGAATGTATTAACACAAAAAGGAACCGATGAAAACGCAAAATGGAAAGGGCTAAAAAAATATATGGAAGACTTTTCTATGTTAGATAAAAGAGAAATTCCCGAAATTGTAATATGGGAGAAATTTTTAGTCTATGCAACGGTATTTGGCATTGCAGATAAAGTATTAAAACAATTAAAAATTGTGTATCCTAATATAACAGAACAAATGAATGTGAATACTTATGGCTATATGTATCTTATGATGAATACCAATTTTTCAAATAGTTTTTCACATGCGATTACAAATTCTATGTCTAGTGCTTATTCTTCTGCTTCAGGTGGCGGAGGTGGCTTCTCTGGTGGTGGCCGGTAGCCGGACGGTGGACGGCGGAGGCGGTGGCGGAAGATAGACTGATGCTACAATTCACAGTTTAAATAGAGATTAATAAGACACAACTAAATTAATAACTGTAAATAGTAACAATCCAATGCCATAAAACTAAAGATAGAAAGGAAGGAAACAGTAAATGAATGAAGAGAAAATTGATAAATTATATGAATTGATTAACAATATACCGATAACGGATGACAATGTTCAGTTAATTGAAGAAATTAAAGGTGATTTATCACGAGGAGATTATATATCTTCTTTAAAGAAAATAGAAATATTAGGACAAAAGAAGCAAAACTCACTAGCCAATGAAAAAAGGAAAACAACGAATCTAGTTTCTGAGGACGAAGAGGGAGCAGATATGACAGGACTGTTTCCTAGAGAGTTAAGTGATGACGATTTAGAAAGACAATATATAGGGCTGTTATTAACAGACCCAAGATTGATTAAAAAATATTTCTATGTGTATGAAGATTGTTATTTTGAAGACCCAGAATTATTAAATATTTATAAGAGTATCATTTTTACAGAGGGAGGAGCCTATACAACAGAACAAGCCAAAAAAGGTTTTAGTTTTGCCAAAGATAATGAAAAAGTATATGCATTAAAAAGTAAGTTAAAAAAAGAAATACGAGACCAAGATTACGATATGGAACAGATTTATATTGATTTAAAGAAATTATTTGTCCTAAGAAAAAATTATCTAGCCATACCGATTCAAAATATGCAAGAAAAAGTAATGGAAATCAAAGAATACGAATTATATGATAAGATGTCAGTAGAAGAGGTCGAAAGTGCTGTTGTACAAGTCAATGATACCGAAAAATTCAAAAGAGCAGTTTTAAATGAGGGTTTAACAAGCTTTTTACAATTAGGAGATAACAATTTAACCAATGGCTTACCATTACCTTTTCCCATCTTAACCCAAGTTTTCAAAGGAATTCGAAAAGGAGAGACGATGGCATTTGCCATGCCTTCTAACGCTGGAAAGAGTAGATTTACCATTGATATTGCAGCACATACTGCCTTTGTGCATCATAAGAAAGTATTGGTAATCTCTAATGAAATGTCAGAAGAAAAAATGAGGTTGTGTTTGATTACCACGATTTTAAATAATAAGGAAATTCAAAAACAACATGGTATTGAAATTTCTAAAACAGAAGGAGAATTGTTAGAATTCAAGTTTAGACCAGATGACCCTAAAAAAGTAAAAACCGATGAAGAAGGTTTTGTGGTAAAAGAAGAGAAAGAAAAACAAAAAGATTTTGCCAAGAGATTATTAGAAGTTTCACAAGAATTCAAAGATGTTATTGCTGTTACCAATTGGGTCAATAAACAAATCAATAATTCGATTCATTTTATCAATATAACAGACCATACTAATGATGAATTGAAAAAAGTTATTATGAATTATTATTATAAAGAAAAAATAGAATATGTATTTTATGATACCTTAAAAACAGATACAGCCAATATTGGAATTGGAGAGGAATTGAAAAAAACAGCAACGATTCTTTCTAACATAGCACAAAATTTTGGCATTTATATCTGTGCGACTTTACAATTAGCAGAAACCGACACATTGCCAGTTAATTTAACGGTCAATGATTTAGCGGTTAGTAGAACCGTGAAAGAAGTGTTAGACACCTTAGCTTTAATCAAACAAATTCATAGAGATTCCCTACAAAATTATGAGTATTCTTTGAATGAAGTGGATACGAAATTTTTTGATTTAAAGAAATTTGATGACCCAGATGTTAGGTATTATGCTTGCGTTGTAGATAAGAACAGAGCTGGTGCAAAGCCTACGTTGGTGTTTCGCCTAAATCTAGCTTATAATGTTTGGGAGGAATTGGGGTATTTGAGATTGAAGCAATCATGATTTTGGAAAAAATGGAATAAGAAACGGAGTAAAAAATGATATTTAGTATTTTAGTTTTTGTAACATTGGTTTTAAGCATATGTATTAAGGACAGAAAAAAGTCATTAGGGGTACAGGCATTAAGTTGTTTTTTTGAAGCAGTTTATGATTTTATCATTGGTGCCATTACAGGAGCATTTTTAAGTATTATGAATTTTATCAGAACTTTCATTTTTATACAAAGTGAAAAGATTAGCAAAAAAATATATGTTTTAGTACTTATGATATTTGAGGGAATTATTATTGTTAATTGTATTTATACTTGGAATGGCTATATCTCTCTTTTACCAACAATAGGTAGCATTATTAGAACCTACTGTTTATGGCAAACGAATATGAAACTAGTGAGAATATCAGGCATTACGACAGGTATTTTCTATGGCTTATATTATTCGTATTATCATAGTTGGTTCCTTGTAATGGGAGATATGATTTTATTGCTGACAAGTATGATGAGTATTTATAAAAATGATGTGAAAAATAAAAAAGAGGTAAGTTAATGATTGATTTTGAACAAGCAAAGATTGCTTTTAAACAATATATACAAGACTATGATGTCGAATATGGAAAAATTGAATTAAAAATAAGACATACCTATGGTGTAGTAGAAGCAAGTGAATATATTGCGAAAAAGTTATCATTAAATCAAGAAGATATAGAATTAGCAAAATTGATTGCTTTGCTACACGATATAGGAAGATTTGAGCAAATAAAAAGCTTTGATTGTTTTATTGATAGTAAAACAACCGACCATGCTATATTGGGAAATAGTATTTTATTTGAAAATAATCTTATTAGAAATTTTATCAAAGAGAAACAGTATGATAGGATTATTTCTAAATCTATTTTAAATCATAATAAATTAACCATAGAGAACAATTTAGAGGATAGGGAATTATTACATGCTAAAATAATTCGAGATGCCGATAAAATAGATAATTTTAGGGTAAAGGCAACAGATGATTTTGAAAATATAATTGATAACGCTAATAGGGAAATGTTAGAAAATGATGTCATTTCCGATAAAGTATTTCACGATTTTATGGATAGTAAAGTGATTGTAAGGGAAGATAGAAAAACTTATATGGATTTTTGGGTTTCTTATATAGCCTTTCTATTTGATTTTAATTTTACATCAAGTTTAGCTTATATAAAAGAGATGGATTACATGAATAAGGTAATGGATAGATTGGATTACAAAAATAGAGATACAAAACAAAAAATGGAAATCATGAAAAAACATGCGATTGGGTATATGGAAGATAAATTAAAATAATTCAGTAACTATTCAGAGGTCGGCAATAAAAGTTTCTATATTTTTTATTCGTAACTCTTAGGCTGCGAACAGTCTGTAATCTTATAACAGACTGTAGTCTTGCTGGTCCCCACGATTTGTTACATCATAAAAAATATAGAAACTTTCTAATTGAAATGTATCACCTCTGAATAGCTACATAATTTACATAAAGAGCATCGGATTACAATTGACAAATTTTTTAAATTATGATAAAATCTAAAATACGCTGTAAAGCGAGGCAGAAAGCCAACACGACATTTGTGTTGTCTTTTTAAATCTCTTTAAAAAACAATTGTTATTCGTCCAACCCAACCAATAACAATATAGTAAGCAAAATTCACAAAAAGAAAAAGGAGGAAGAAAGAATATGGAAAAAGAAGAAAATATACTAGGAACTGAAAAAATAGGAAAACTAATCAAAAAATTCTCAATTCCTTGTATCATATCATTATTAGTAAACTCACTTTATAACATAGTAGACCAAATCTTTATCGGGCAAGGAGTAGGATATTTAGGAAATGGAGCAACCAATGTGGTTTTTCCATTAGCCATGATTTGTTTAGCTTTTTCACTGATGTTAGGAGATGGAGCCTCTAGTTATTTAAGTTTAAAATTAGGAGAAAAGAAAAAAGAAGAAGCAGCCAAAGGGGTAGGAAATGGTATTTTCTTATCAGCGGTGGTAGCCATTCTTTTATGTGTTGTTAGTCTAACCTTTTTACCACAACTATTAAATCTATTTGGTTGTACCGATAATTTAAGAGAATATGCCATGCGATATGGAAAAATAATTAGTATTGGATTACCTTTTATGATGATAGGAATGACGCTAAATTCTATTATTAGAGCAGATGGTAGCCCAAGATATGCAATGACAACGATGGTATTAGGAGCCATTTTAAATACCATTTTAGACCCAATTTTTATCTTTATTTTTAAAATGGGAGTAGAAGGAGCAGCCATTGCCACTATCTTTAGTCAGTTTGTTACCTTTGCTTTAAATGTTGGATATATTAGAAAATTCAAATCTATCACCTTAAACAAAGAAACCTTCAAGATTGAGTTTAAGGTAGCCAAAAAAGTATCAGCATTAGGAATTAGTAGTTTTATTACTCAAATGAGTTTTGTGGTGGTTATGGCATTTGAAAACAATTTACTAGGTAAATATGGAGCCCAATCTAAATTTGGTTCGGACATTCCAATTACGGTATTGGGAATTGTTATGAAAATCAGTCAAATTTTAAATAGTATTATCATTGGTATTGCAGCAGGAAGCCAACCAATATTTGGCTATAATTATGGAGCGAGAAGATTTGATAGAGTGAAAACAGCTTTAAAAACGGTACTAGGATTAAGTGTTGTAATTAGTACCATTGCTTTCGTATTATTCCAAACGATACCACACAAATTAATCTCTATCTTTGGTAGTGGAGATGAAAATTACATGGAATTTGCGTGTTTAGCTTTTAGAACCTATCTGTTACTATGCATTTGTAATGGAATCCAAATCCCATCTGGAATTTTCTTCCAAGCGATTGGAAAAAGCATCAAAAGTGCCATGTTATCTTTATCCAGACAAATCTTATTCTTAATACCAGCATTAATCATTTTAGGTAGTTCATTTGGTATTCTGGGAGTTTTATCATCAGGACCAGTCGCATATGGCTTAGATTTTGTCGTAGCAACTATTTTATTAGGTTTCGAATTAAAACATTTAAAACAAGGAAATAGTAAGAGTCAAGCCTTGAAAGATGAACTACATACAGGCAATCCATTAGAAAAGCAAATTATTATTACTGTTTCCAGAGAATATGGTTCAGGGGGAAGATATATTGGCAAATTAATTGCTGATACGTTAGGAATAAAATTTTATGATAAAGAATTTATTGAACAAATAGCAAAAGAAACTGGCTTGTCAGAAGAGTATATTGAAAATCAGGAACAAAAAAGAAACAGTTTGGCGGGGCTAAATAATGGCTATTATTCTGGGCTGAATAATGCAGATGAGTTATTTATTAAAGAATCAGAATTAATTAAAAAGGTAGCAGATCAAGAGTCTTGTGTCATCATTGGTAGATGTGCTGATTTTATCTTACAAGACAGAAAAAATGTTGTCAAAGTTTTTGTATACAGTAATATGGAAGATAAAGTAAAAAGGGCAACTGAAATTTATGGATTGCAACCGACAAAAGCAGAAAAGGAAATTAAGAGAATTGATAAATTGAGAGCCAATCACTATAAATATTATACCGAAAAGGATTGGCATAATGTTAGTAATTATGATATTTGTATTAATAGTGATACCTTAGGAGTCGATAAATCAGCTAAGTTGATTTGCGAAATGATTAACCATAAAATTGTAACACAATTGTAATATAAATGAAATAAAAATACTTTTCCTTGAAGGAGTAAGGTTAGAAAAATCCCACTCCTTTTTTGTTGCAATTGCAACAAAAACTTTCTTTTTTTGTGGTATAATTTTTTTATCAAAAACGAAAGGGGAAATAGCAAATGAAGATTATAAAAAGAGATGGAACCATAGTTAGTTATGATCCAGAGAAAATAAGAGTTGCGATACAAAAAGCAAATAATGAAGTAGTAAGAAAAGATAAAA
>CAOJZE010000044.1 GCA_948466095.1 uncultured Clostridium sp. | reverse complement strand
TTGTGCCTCTCTATGTGGTTAGCGATATCTACCTCCACTATGGACTTTCACCAATAAGCTAAACGACATGCCTGTCGCACATATGGGACATGGGGACATAGATAATGTCCCTATTTATGTTTGGGACATTATCTACGTCCCCATGTCCCAAAAAAATTCCTTGAAAAATGAAAAAAAGTATAGTATAATGGCAAAGTAGTAGTTTAGAAGGGAGAATTAATATGAAAGCATTAATTAGCGTATCTGATAAAACAGGAATTGTAGAATTTGCAAAAAGACTAGAAAAACAAGGAATTGAAATCATATCAACAGGAGGAACATACAAAAAATTAAAAGAAGAAGGAATCAAAGTAATGGAAATATCAGAATTAACTGGATTTCCAGAATGTTTAGATGGAAGAGTAAAAACGTTGCATCCAATTGTACACGCAGGTATACTTGCTAGAAGAGACAAAGAAGAGCATAAAAAGCAATTAGAAGAATTAAACATCGATACCATTGACTTTGTTGTTGTCAACTTATATCCATTTAAGCAAACAATTTTAAAAAACGGTGTAAGTCTAGAAGAATGTGTAGAAAATATTGATATTGGAGGCCCTACGATGCTTCGTAGTGCAGCCAAAAACTATCAAGATGTAACAGTTATTACCAATCCAGGGGATTATGAAATCGTATTAAAAGAATTAGAGGAAAATGGAAAAGTTTCAAAAGATACTAACTTTAGATTAATGCAAGCAGTATTTGAACATACAGCAAACTATGATGCCATGATTGCTAATTATATGAAAGAACAAAGAAAAGACGAAAGCTTACCAGAAAAATTAACATTAACTTATGAGAAAGTACAAGAAATGCGTTATGGTGAAAATCCACATCAAAAGGCTGCTTTATATAAAGAAATTGGAAAATGTGAAGGTTCTTTAACGACAGCAAAGCAACTAAATGGAAAAGAATTATCTTTCAATAATATCAATGATACGAATGGTGCTTTAGAATTATTAAAAGAATTTGATGAACCAACCGTTGTTGCTTGCAAACATGGAAATCCATGTGGTGTAGGTAGTAGTAGTGATATTTATGAAGCTTGGCAAAAAGCTTTTCATGCTGACAAAACTTCTATCTTTGGTGGAATTGTTGTTGTCAATGAAGAAGTAAATGTAAAAATGGCAAAAGAAATGAAAGAAATTTTCTTAGAAGTAATTGTAGCTCCATCTTTTGAACCAGAAGCATTGGAAATTTTAAAGAAAAAGAAAAATGTAAGAGTATTAGAGCTTCCAAGTATTCGTACAAAGCAAAAAGAAACTGCTTATGATATTAAGAAAATAAATGGAGGAGCTATTGTTCAAACCATTGATGCAAAATTATTAGATGAATACGAAATAGTAACAGAAACAAAGCCAACACCAGAACAAATGGAAGATTTATTATTTACTTGGAAAATTGTAAAATATGTCAAATCAAATGGAATTGCGATTGGAAAAGAAAAACAATCCATCGGAATTGGACCTGGACAAGTTAATAGAATTTGGGCAACCAAACAAGCGATTGAGCATAGCGAGGAATTAATTCAAAAAGGAATGACAGAAGGAGCTGTTTTAGCATCCGATGCCTTCTTCCCATTCTCTGATTGTGTAGAAGAAGCACATAAAGCTGGTATTAAGGCAATTATTCAACCAGGTGGTTCGATTAAAGACCGAGACTCTATTGATAAATGTAATGAATATGGTATCGCTATGGTATTTACTAAAATGAGACATTTTAAACACTAAGAAATAAAAAGAAGAGGTTACATTAAAACAATATCTGTAACCTCTTCTTTTTATCTTTATTCTTCCACTGGTGCTTCGACAGGACAAACCCCTGCACAAGTACCACAATTAATACAAGCTGATTCATCAATTACGAATTTATCATCACCTTGTGAGATACATTGAACTGGACATTCAGCTGCACAAGCTCCACAAGAAATACATTTGTCTGTAATTTTATATGCCATATTTTTCACCCCCTAATCCTTCTTATCTTGTTTCTCTAGTTTTTCTAATTCTTCTAGTTCTTTTTTATGTTCTAATTCTTCTTGATTGATTTGTTCTGCAACAGCATCTTTAATTACTTTAATATCTTTTGCATCATATCTTTTATAAAAATATCCTTCTTCATTATCTTTGATTTTTACTCTTACTCTCTCTTTTAATGTTTCAATTGCTTCTACTTCTCCCTCGCCATCTTCTGTCTTTACAATAGCTCCTATGTTAGGAAGATTTTTTAACTTTTCTTCATAAACATTATCTTCATATTTCAAACAACACATTAATCTTCCGCAATTTCCTGATATTTTAGATGGATTTAATGACATATTCTGTTCCTTTGCCATTTTGATAGATACTGTTTCAAAATCGCTTAAAAAGGAACAACAACAAAGTTCTCTACCACAAATTCCATTTCCGCCAATTCTTTTTACTTCATCTCTAACACCTATTTGCCTTAATTCAATACGCGTCTTATAAATAGCTGCTAAATCTTTTACCAATTCTCTAAAATCAATCCTTCCATCTGCTGTGAAATAAAATAAAATTTTACTATTATCAAATTTATATTCTACATCTGTTAATGTCATGTCTAATTTGTGTTCTTTTATTTTTTTTAAGCATACCTCAAATGTCTCTTTTTCTTTTCTTCTACATTCTTCATAATGTTTATGGTCTCTATAATTAGCAATTCTTATGACCCTTTTTAATGGTAATACAATTTTATCATCTTCTACCCAGCGATTTGGTATCATTACTTCTCCATATTCTTCTCCTTGTGCTGTCTCAACAATAACTTTATCACCTTTTCTTACTCTTAATCTTTTTGGATTAAAAAAATATATTTTTCCTAATTTCTTAAATCTAACTCCTATTATATTTTTCAACTTTCATTCCTTTCTATGACTGAAAAACAAAGTGTAACAACACCAACTGTTCATTATCTTTCAAGTCAGTTCCTCCCACATGTTAAATACCATATTATCTATACTCATATCATAATTTGCATTTTGTTTCAACCTTTTCTTAGTATTTTCCACAATTTCTATGCAATTTGTGTATAAATAATTTTCTTTTGCAAGCTTTAACAACAAAATATTTATGTACTCTAATATCTCAAAAATCTCATCTTTTGCTTTATACAATGGCTCAGCTAACTGTATGATTGTAAGTAAATCATTTTTATTTAACATCGCTATCATATCTTCTATCTTATGATATTGTTCTTGCTTATCTTTTAACAAAATGGCCTTTCCAATACTTCCTTGAAACATGGCTAATTGATTAGATGTCATATTTGTTATTCCATAATGTATCTGCATATATTGCTGGATTTCTTTTTCTTCGATTGGTTGATAGGTAAGTATCATACATCTAGATTTTATAGTAGGTAAAAAAGCATTTTCATTGTTTCCAATTAAAATAATAGTTGCAAACTCTGGCGGTTCTTCTAAGGTTTTCAATAAGCAATTTTGTGCCTCTGTCGTCATAGTATCTGCATCATCAATTATATATACTTTTCGATTGGATATGATTGGTTTTTCTTGTATTTTTTTTTGTAAGAAACGAATTTGTTCAATCTTAATGCTATTTCCCTCTGGCTCTATACACATAAAATCAGGATGATTATTTCCCTCCAATTCCATACAAGATTTACAGTTATCTACTGGTTTTTTTTCAAGACACAGAATTTTTTTAGCAAATTCTTTTGCTATCATCTTTTTTCCTATTCCTTGTATACCAATAAATAAATAACTATGTGATAAAGTATCATTTTCAATTGACTTTGTTAGCATTTCTTTTATTGGATTATTCCCTATTATTTTTTCAAACATCCTTTTTCCTCTTTTTATTTAATTCTGAATCTTATTGAACTTTTCCCCATTTATTCAATGGCCAAATTCTAATAGCCACAGTACTTTCAATTTTCTCTAGTGGTATACAACCAAATGCTCTACAATCTGTACTATGATTTCTATTATCTCCCATTGCAAAGATACAATTTTCTGGAACTGTAAAATTATCAAAGCCTTCCCCTATTACATCTGTAACAATTCCCTCTTGTAAATAAGGTTCTTCTATCACTTCTCCATTGATGTATACTTTTCCTTCCTTTATTTCTATCTGTTCACCTGGTAGACCAATCGCTCTTTTAATGTAACTCCTTTTACCAATTTCTAAAAAATTGTTCAAAAACCATTGAAACGCATTTCTTTGATTATATTTTGCAATGGGATTGTTTTGGTCTATTTCAGAAGCTGAATAAGTTATTTTAGCAGGTTCCTCAAAAGTTATAATCTCTCCTCTTTTTGGTAATGTTTTGGTAGTTCTTCCCCAACGATTTAACCATAACCTTTCATCTTGAATTAAAGTTGGATACATCGATACTTGCTTTACAATAGTTGGTGTTCCTATAAAATAACGAAACAACATAGCTAATGCTAATGCTATTACAATGCAATAAATCCATTCTAATATATCTTTTGTTTTTTCACTCAATCTAATCTCTCCTTTTGAATCATTTTTGTTTGTTTTTATCTTTACTATTATACATGAATCTTTGTGATTTTTCAATGATAAAACAAATTAAGTTTAGATTTTCTTATCTCAAAATTTTATATATTTTTTATGAGTAACAAATCGGGGGGACCAGCAAGATTACAGTCTGTTATGTAATTACAGACTGGCAGTCCGCTGGGAGTTACAAATAAAAAATATATAAAATTTTAATAATAACAATTTCTTACTGTTTAGTTGGAATTCGTACTACCACTTCTGTACCTTGTCCCACCACACTTTTAATATCGATACTTCCGCCATTTTTATCCAAAATCTCTTTAGCAATGGAAAGACCAAGACCAGTACCTCCCATTTCTCTAGTACGAGCCTTATCCACTCTATAAAATCTTTCAAAAATTCGATTTAAATCATCTTCTGGAATTCCAATCCCATTATCAAAAACTTTTATATACGCATCATTATAAACAAAACCTACATATATTTTGATTTCTCCAGCATCTTTGGTATATTTAATACTATTGGTCAAAATATTTAACACAACTCTTTCAATATCATATTTATCAGCATAAACTGGTGGAACATCAGCAGTTACAAAACAATTTACTTTATGATTTTTCTTTTTGATTTCAATAGCCAATTTATCTTGACATTTTTTCACTAAATCTCCTAAATCAAATGTCTCCTTTTGTACAATTTTATTATTGTTATCATAACGTGATAATGTCAATAAATCGGTAACCAATTTAGCCATTCTTCTTGCTTCTGTTGCGATTACATTTAGGAATTTATCTTGCATATCTTTTTCGTATTCTCCCTCTAATAGGGTATCTGCGTATCCCATAATAGAAGTAATTGGTGTTTTCAATTCGTGAGATACATCGGCTACAAACTCTTTTTGCATAGTATCTAATTTTACATGTTCTGTAATATCTTGTATAACAGCTATCACTCCATCTGGTCTATCAGTTTCATTTTTGAATGGTGCAAAAAATACATTCATATATTTGTCTTCTACTTGGATTCTTTGTTCTGTTGATGTCCAATTTTCCAAATAAATTATTTTTTCCATATTAATATCTAATTTGAACTTTTTAAAAATATCCTCAAAGGTATTATCTTCTGGTCGAATACTTAAAAATTTCTTAGCTGCTGGATTAATTAAGATGATTTCCCCCTTCATATTAAAAGCTATGATACCATCTGTCATATGAAGCAAAATTGTTTCAATTTGATTTTTTTGGGTTGATACTTCACTTAATTTGTCCTTTAGTTCAGTGGTCATAATGCCTAATACATTCTCTAAATCTTGTGATTCATTTCCTTTTCTATTTTTTAAAACTTTTCTTCCCTTTTTGTCTTCTTCTGTAATTTCTTCTGCACTTTTGATTAATTTGCTAATGGGATAAATAATATAACGAGACAAAAATAAAGCTGTCAAAATACCAACTATGGCAAATATAATTTCCGCTATTCCTAAAACCCATATGGTCTTATTTTGTAATCCTTGCATGTCAACAGCTTGTCCCATCTGCATTTGCTCATTTAAATCATGAAGTGAATTCAAGAAAAAAACTCCTAATCCACTAATAATGATAATACCAATGATAAATAACACTAATATAATTTTGTTAAATTGTACATTTTTAAACATTTAAACTCTCATTCCTTCTTCAAACTTAGTTTGAAAAAGAATTGTTATTTGGCTAGGCTGTGTAATGAATACAATTTGCTTTGCAAATTGCATACTAAATCTGTAACTCGTTCCACTCGAACAGCTTTAGCAAAATGGCAATTATCTTTCAAACTAGTAACTTTATTTCTTGATAAATCCTATCTTCCACTTCACTTGTTGAAACTTTTAACGCATTTTTTCCCATTTCTTGCATTTTAGATTTATCTAATATGATTTCTTCTATGGTTTCATTTAGCCTTTTCCCTGTTAATTCGTCATTTAATATAATCTTTGCCGCCTTGATATTCTCTAGCACTTTTGCATTATATAACTGATGATTATGACTAACATTTGGAAGAGGCACAAGTATAGAAGGCTTTCCTAAATTAGAAATTTCTGTTACTGTCATAGCTCCTCCCCTTCCAATTATCACATCGGAAACATTCATCATTTCTTGCATGTTATAAATGTAAGGTACAATTTTCATCCCTTCTATATGATTAATAGAAACATTATTTTTTTCTAGATTTTCCTTTACTATGTCAAATTGTTTTGGTCCTGTTGCCCATACCATCTGATAATTTTTATTTCGTTTATTTAAAATTATTTCAATAATGGCCTCATTAATTTTTTGTGCTCCTTGACTACCACCAGATACTAGAATAACTGGCTTTATTTCACGCAAGCCTACTTCCTTTAAAATTCTATTTTTTTCATTGATTCCATATTCTTGTTTTTTTATTTTTACAGGGGTTCCCGTATGTACTACTTTTTTCGCATTTTTAATTCTTACAATAGCATCTTCAAAAGAAACCAAAATCGTATCTGTTTTTTTAGCTAACATTTTTACTGCTCTTCCTGGAAAGCTATTACTTTCATGTAACATAGTCGGAATATGCAAATCATGTGCTGCTGAAATAGTAGCTCCACATATATAACCACCCGTTCCAATTACAATATCTGGCTGAAATTCTTTTACAATCTTTTTGGCTTCACCAAATCCCTTATATGTCTTGTATAATTTTTTCATATTGTCAATAGAAATTTTTTTACTTAATCCATAAGCATGAATTGTTTTTAATTCGTAACCAGCTCTTGGAACTAAATCATTTTCTAACCCTCTTGTTGTCCCAATAAATATAATTTTGGAATCCTTCTCTTCTTGCTTTATCTTGTTAGCAATTGCAATTCCTGGATTAATATGTCCAGCTGTTCCAGCTGCTGCTATCATTACTCTCATTCCTATCTCCTTCTTCCATGATTTTGGGGACGGAGGAAAAAATCATGATAGTTTTTCTTAATATTTAAAAAATCAGATGAGGGCTCATCATGATTTTTTCCTCCGTCCCCAAAATCATCCCAAATCATGACTTAGCACTAGCTCTTGATATATTCAGCAATACTCCCATTTCGCACAACAGAATGAACAATGCTGTTCCACCGATAACTAAAAAAGGGTAAGGGCATTCCTGTTGCTGGCATAGAAGAAGTTACTACTGCCACATTTATAATTACCTGTATGCCTACTAATGCTGTGATTCCAATTGCTACTAAGCTACCAAACATATCAGGTGCTCTCATTGCAATTAAAATACCTCTCCATATAAAAATAGCAAATAAAATCAAAACAGCAACACAGCCTATAAATCCTAATTCTTCCCCTAAAATGGAAAAAATGAAATCATTGTGTGGTTCTGGAATGTATAAAAATTTCTGCTTACTTTCTCCTAATCCTGCTCCAAACAGCCCTCCGAGAACCGGATTGCATATAAACTTTGAATTACCTGCCATCCATCTCCTGTGGCATCTTGCCATGGATCTAAGAAAGTAATAACTCTTTTTAATCTATATGGTTCTATTAAAATTAATGCTACAATAGCTGGTACCCCAACAACGCTTCCTGTCGCTATGAAATGCCAAAATTTGCATCCTGCCATAATCATCATAATAGCACAGATTCCTATAATAACAACAGACGCACTAAAATGTGGTTCTAATAGTAGAAGACCTATAATGGGAGCTAACAAACACATATGCTTAATAAAGCCTTTATTATATACACCTAACTCATCTCTATTTTTCATTAAGATTCCAGCATAAAATATAATCATTAATAATTTTACTAATTCGGAAGGTTGAATAGATAATGTTTCTGTTACATAAATCCATCTTTTAGCACCATTTACCTCTCTTCCTGCAATTAGTACTAAAGCTAATAATATAAGGGCAATCCACCAAGCATGTTTATAAAATTTCTGATAAAATCGATAATCAATTTTAGAGATAAACAACATAGCAACAATTCCTAAAATAGCAAATATTAACTGCTTTGAAAAATAAGAATAGCTGTCCCCACTTTGTGCTAAAGCAGAAGGCGAACTAGCTGAAAGTACCATAATCAGACCAAGTGAAAGTAATAACAGTATGGTTATTAATAAGGTAAAATCAATTGGATTATTTAAAAAACTCGAAAAACTTTTTTCTTTTCTTCTTTTTGCCATGAGAAACCTTTTCCTTTCTAACAAATAAAACTTTTGGTATCGCTATCTTACTCAAACAATTTTTAATCCAATCACACATAAAGCTAATGTAATTAAACTAAAAATAATGACCACTTTACTTTCTTTCCATCCTAGTAATTCAAAATGATGATGCAATGGTGCCATTTTGAAGAATCTTTTTCCTGTCTTTTTAAAGTACATAACTTGTATGATAACAGAAAGTGTTTCTAATACAGGGATTAAAGCTATTATCACAAGCAATAATGGCATTTTTAAATATAATGCTATTGCTGATATAACACCTCCTAGAAATAAAGACCCTGTATCTCCCATAAATACTTTAGCTGGATGTAAATTAAACATTAAAAATCCTAGTACACTTCCAATGACAATGCTTCCAAATATGGCTATTTCCTTCCTTCCTGTAATCATGCCTATGACAGTTAAGCAAGTAATAATAATAGCTGATACACTAGAAGAAAGACCATCAATACCATCTGTCAAATTAATAGCATTGGTAGTTGCTAAAATAACAATAATAGCAAATGGAATATATAAATAAATCGGTATATTAATATATATTTTCAAAATTGGAATATATGTATCAGTTCCTATTTGTAATCCCTCTACTAGATAAACTACATAAATTACAGATACTAATAACAATCCCAACATTTTGTAACTTGGTTTTAAACCTTTGGTATTTTTTAGAACTAATTTTTTAAAGTCATCAATAAAACCTATTACACCAAATCCCATCGTTAATATTAGCATTGGTATTAGTCGATTGGCTGTTTCTCTTTGTGCTTGTATACTTAAAAAAACGTATATTCCTGTTACCACTATAATCATTGTTATCATCATTATGATGCCACCCATAGTTGGCGTGCCTTGTTTTTTTAGGTGAGATTGTGGACCGTCATCTCTTTCTATTTGCCCTACTTTTAACTTTCTTAATATTGGTATGATAATAAATCCTAATAGGATAGTTGCTACAAATGCTATTATCAACATACTTGTTTCCATTCTCATTTTATCAAACCTTTCTTCTTTTCTTGTTGTACTAAGTTATTTTTAATTTTATTATTTTTTATGCAATAACAAATCGGGGGGACCAACAAATTATAGATTGTTACTAAATTTTCAATTTAGTTTACAGTCTGTTATGCAGTTGGGAGTTATAAATAAAAAATAATAAAATTAAAATATAAAATATTATAACTTATCTATAATCTCATTCACAATCACTCTCTCATCATATGGAAATTTTTCGCCATTAATCTCTTGGTATGGCTCATGTCCTTTTCCCGCAAGAATGATAATATCTCTTTTGGTTGCCATTTTAATAGCTTCTTTAATAGCCTCTGTCCTATCTACAACAACTTTATATTTCCCTTTTGTCTTTTTAATTCCCTCTTCTATTTCGCTAATAATTTTTTCTGGTTCTTCTGTTCTTGGATTATCTGATGTAATAAAAGTAAAATCAGCAATTCTTCCAGAAATTTCTCCCATAATTGGTCTTTTCCCACTATCTCTATCTCCACCACATCCAAATACAGAGATAACTCTCCCTCTGGTATAACTTTTTACCGCTTGCAAAATATTCTGTAGGCTTTCTGGTGAATGTGCATAATCTATCATAATTGGTATTTCTTTTTTATTATCAACGAGTTCTGATCTACCTGGTACTCTTACCTCAGCTAATGCTTCTTTTACAATTTCTGGAGTGATTCCAAATTTTTGTGCAACACAAATAGCAGCTAATGAATTGTATACACTAAATCTTCCTGGTATACCAGTTTTAACTCTCTCGTTTCTATCGGTTATTTTAGCTTTAAAATCCACATAAGAATTGGTAATAGTAATATCTTTTGCTAAAACATTAGCAAAATTGTCAATTCCATACGTTGTAATGTTGCTGTCTTTAAATAATTTTGGTATTTTTGCTCCATATAAATCATCTGCATTTGTAATTCCAGTTTTACACATCTCAAATAATTTTAATTTAGAGTTTAAATAATCCTCCATATCTGGATGCTCTTTTGGACTGATATGGTCTTCCGAAAAGTTAGTAAATAATACAATATCAAATTCACAACCATCTACTCTATGTAATTTTAAGCTTTGAGAAGATACTTCCATCACAACAGTTTCTACTCCTGCCTTAACCATTTCAGCAAATTCTTTTTGTAACTCTATACTTTCTGGTGTTGTTCGGTCACTATCTTTTACCTTTTTACCATTCCTATAGGTAGCAATTGTGCCAATTAATCCTACTTTTTGTCCTGCTTTTTCTAAGATTTCTTTTATCATAAAAGTGGTTGTTGTTTTTCCCTTTGTTCCTGTTACTCCTATTAGCTTAAATCTTCTAGAAGGATTTCCATAAAAATTAGATGAACAAATAGCTAAAGCCTCTCTTGTGTTTTTAGCCATAACAATCGTAATCCCCTCTGGTATATCCAATGCTTTTAAATCACATCCTTCTTCTACCATAACTGCAATGGCTCCCTTTTTAATGGCACTACTAATATATTGGTGTCCATCTGTATCAAATCCTTTTATCGCAACAAATACATAGTTTTTCTTTACATTTTTGGAATTACTTTCGATTCCCTTAATATCTATCTCTAAATCTCCTTTTACTTTTAACCCTTCTAATCCAACTAACATTTCTTTTAATTTCATTTTTTATCATTCCTTTCCCACTATATCCTTCTAAAGGATTAAATCGCGATATTTTTTTACATTATATAACTAAATTAGTATTTTGTATAGTTTTTTGAAGATTTTTTTAAGAAAAATCATGACTATTCATAGGTATTAATTATATTTGCCAAATTTATTATATTTTTTATAAAGTGACAAATCGGGGGGACTAGCAAATTACAGTCTGTTATGTAATTACAGACTGTTTGTAGCTAGGAGTCACTGACATAAAAAATATAATAAATTTGATAATAAAATATCCCCTAATATATCTTATTAGGAGATTTCTCTTTTATTCAATTATTTTAAACTCATTTCGCAATATTGACAACGATATACTTGATTTTCTTTATCTGTTAAAATAAAAGTTTGGTCTAAATCTTTTTCTACAGAAGTAATACATCTTGGATTATGACATTTAGCAATATTTACAATCTTTTCTGGTAATTGTACACGATATTTATCCACTAACTTATTTTCCTTAACAATATTAATAGTAGCATTAGGCTCTATAAACCCTATCATATCCATATTAATTTCCATATCTTTATCAATTTTTATAATATCTTTTCTTCCCATTTTTTTGCTTTTTGCATTTGTTATAATAGCAACCGAACAATCCAAATCTTTTAAATTTAATAATTCATATATTTCCATTCCTTTTTTGGCTTGAATGTGGTCTATTACAATTCCATTTTTGATACTATCTATATTCATATCATTTAACCTCCAATAATTTCAAAATAAGAGCCATTCTAATGTATTTTCCATATTCTGCTTGTTTAAAATAACAAGCTCTTTTATCATCATCTACATCAGTCGCAATTTCATTTACTCTTGGTAATGGATGCATAATACATAAGTCTTCTTTTGCCTTTTTTAATTTTTCTTTATTTAAAATATAATAATCTTTTAATCTTAGATAATCATCTTCATTAAAAAATCTTTCTTTTTGTACTCTCGTCATATACAAAACATCTAGCTTATCCATATATTCTTCAATATCGTTTGTTTCATAATATTCTATATTATTTTTTTCTAAGATTTCTTTTTTGATATATTCTGGAATCACAAGCTCTTTTGGTGAAATCAATACAAATTTAATATTTTGATACCTTGCCATAGCTGTAATTAAAGAATGTACCGTTCTTCCAAATTTTAAATCACCACAAAGTCCAATGGTTAAATTATCTAATCGATTTTTCTCACATTCAATGGTTACTAAATCCGTTAAAGTCTGAGTTGGATGATTATGTCCTCCATCTCCTGCATTAATAATTGGCACAGTTGATTTTCGAGATGCTACTAAAGGAGCTCCTTCTTTTGGATGCCTCATGGCAATGATATCGCTATAGCCTCCTACTACTCTTATTGTATCTGCTACGCTTTCTCCTTTTGATACAGAACTGGAGGAAGCTTCTGAAAATCCAAGTATATTTCCTCCTAATTCCATCATGGCTGCTTCGAAACTAAGTCTCGTTCTTGTGCTTGGTTCAAAAAATAAAGTAGCCATTTTTTTACCATCACATTTATGAGAATATTTCTCTTTATTCTTGATGATGTCCTTAGCTACTTTGATTAATTCTTCTATTTCTTCTACTGATAAATCTTTAATATCAATTAAATGTTTCATGTTGAATACTCCTTTTCTAAAAATAATTCTATCTATTTTTATCAAAAAAAGTATGCTTTTGTCAAGTCCTTTATGCAATTAAGTTTCGGTTTTTGCAGTACACTCCTCCAAAAAAAACAAAACTTATCTTTATGCATTTTTATGTCGAGCAGAAACATTTAAGGAACATCTTCCTGTTCTATTCTTTCCCCTTTCACATAAATTT